>NZ_JBSVWS010000269.1:0-4806 GCF_054071155.1 Pseudomonas sp. SDO5532_S415
TTGGAATGCGTTCCCTGTGGGAGCGAGCCTGCTCGCGAAGACTATTTTTCAGGCGACGGTTAATTGCCGGGATTCACTCCGGCAGTTCATACAGGTAAATCTTGTCTGCCTCCATCTGATACCCGGCATCCGCCAACTCGCTGGAGGACGGTTTGACCTGCATCGCGCCTTCGATCCAGTACGGCTGGTACAACTCGTCGAGCTTCACGCCCACTTCGCTTTTGACGTGCACGATCTGGTTCGATGGCGGTGGCGGTACGTGGATGCAGGCGCCGAAGTACGGCACCAGCAGAAAGTCCGTGGTGCGACCTTCCTCACTCACTTCCAGCGGCACGATGTACCCCGGCAAACGAATGTTCTGGCCATCGAGGGCTTTGACCACCGGTGCGTTGGGCATGTCCTGTTTGGCCGCTGGCGCGGATTCGGCGGACAGCGTATCGCTCATCTTCGACAGATCGTGCAGCGGCGTCATGTTCGGCACTTCCGGCGGGGCGTCCGGCGGGATCATTTCCGACCAGGTGAGCTCTTTCGGCTCGGCCGCCCACAGCGGCAGGGCGACCAGCATCAACAGCGCAAAAACAGCGCGGGGCATTTTCAAGGTCCTCACAAGCGGATCGACAGGCCATCGGCCAAGGATTGGCGATAAGCGCGCCAGGCCGGCACGCTGCCCATCAGCAGCGCGGCGATCAGGATGCCAGCAAGCAGCGTCCATTCATATTCGCTGGGCCATGCCAGTGGCAGAAACAGGCCGTAATTGGCTTGCACGTAACCTTGGGCGGCGGCGATGCCCACATACAGCAGCGCCACGCCGGCGATCACGCCTGCCATCGCCAGGGCAAACGCTTCCAGCACCAGCAACGTCGCGACGTGCCACGGGCGCGCGCCCACCGAACGCAGAATCGCCATCTCGCGGCGGCGTTCGTTGAGGCTGGTGAGAATCGCCGTGAGCATGCCGATCAGCCCGGTCAGCACCACAAACAGCGAGACCACGAACAGGGCTTTTTCCGCGGTGCTCATCAGGCTCCACAACTCTTGCAGCGCAACGCCGGGGAGGATCGCCAGCATCGGTTCGCCACGGAATTCGTTGATTTCGCGCTGCAAGGCAAAGGTCGAAATCTTGCTGTTCAGGCCCAGCATGAAGGCGGTGATCGCTTGTGGCGTCAGGTCCATGTTACGCGCCTGATCGGCACTGATTCGCCCCTCGCCCCGGGCCGGCACGCCGTTGTGCCAGTCGATGTGAATCGCTTCCATGCCGCCGAGGCTGATGTGCAGCGTGCGGTCCACCGGTGTGCCGGTGCGTTTGAGAATGCCGACCACGGTGAACGGCTTGTCTTCATGTTTGACCAGGCTGATCGCCGCCACGCCGTGGGCCAGCACCAGTTTGTCGCCGAGTTTGTAGTGCAGCGCATCCGCCACTTCGGCACCGAGCACCACTTCGAACGGATCCGTGGCGAAGGCGCGGCCATCGGCCAGTTCCAGGTGTTGCTGACGGCCGTACTGATAATGCTCGAAGTAGGCCTCGGTAGTGCCCATCACCCGATAACCGCGATGGGAATCGCCAAGGGACATCGGGATCGCCCACTTTACTTTCGGGTTGTTGGCGAAGTGTTCGAAGCTGTCCCAACGGATGTTGTTGGTGGCGTTGCCGATGCGGAACACCGAATACAACAACAGGTTCACCGAGCCTGAGCGCGCGCCGACAATCAAATCGGTGCCGCTGATGGTGCTGGCGAAACTGGCCTTGGCCTCGGTGCGCACTCGCTCCACGGCCAGCAGCAGGCACACCGACAGGGCGATGGCGAACGCGGTGAGGATCGCAGTGAAGCGGCGGTTAGCCAGGCTGGTCATGGCTAGACGAAACAAATACATCTCAGACCTCGAAAGACGTGGCGGCGCGATTGAGTTCGGCCAGCGACAGGTGGCGATCGAACAGCGGCGCGAGGCTCTGGTCATGACTGACAAACAACAGGCTCGACCCGGCTTCGCGGCATTCAGCGAACAGCAGGCGAATGAAGTGCTCGCGGGCGTCGTAGTCCAGGGCGGAAGTCGGTTCGTCGGCGATCACCAGTTCCGGTTGGCCGATCAAGGCGCGCGCGGCGGCGACCCGTTGTTGTTGGCCGATGGACAGCGAGTCGGCGCGGCGACTGAGGATGTGTTCATCCTTCAGGCCCAAGTGGGCGAGCAAGGTCGCTGCCGCGTTGTCGACGCTGCCATGGCGCTGTTTCGCCCGTTCGGCGCGCAGCTTCGAGAAATGGCAGGGCAGTTCGACGTTCTCGCGCACCGACAGGAATGGCAGCAGGTTGAACTGCTGGAAAATGTAGCCGGTGTGATCGACACGGAAATGGTCGCGGGCACCGGCCGACAGTTCAGTCAGCTCCTGGCCGAGCAGGCGGATGCTGCCGCGATCAGGCTTTTGCACGCCGCCGAGCAGGCCGAGCAGGGTGGTCTTGCCGCTGCCGCTGGGGCCCTTGAGAAACAGGGTTTCCCCAGGCTCCAGGCGAAACGCCGGGATATCCAGCAGCGGCGGGTGTCCGGGCCAGCTGAAGCCCAGGTCGGACAGTTCGATGAGTGCTTGGGTCATGTGCAACCGGTCAGGTAATGGGTGAACCCTGTGGGAGCGAGCCTGCTCGCGAAGGGGGCGTCAGTCTCAACATTACAGGGACTGTCGCACCGCATTCGCGAGCCGGCTCGCTCCCACAGAAAGAGCTTCGGTGAATCAGAATTTGAGGGCGGCAGTCTTGGCCGTCACTTCAACCCCTTGCTGCCCGCTCGGGCCGATCAGTTGTACCTGAATTTTCTGGGTGGCCGGGAATGTGTTGAAAATATTCGCCAGGTCCAGGGTCTTCAGCGCGCCGGGCGTGGCGCAAGTGAACGTGTAGTGGGCGTGGATTTCGCTGTGGTCGTGGTGATGTTCGTCCTTGGCGTCTTCGTCGTGATCGTCATCGGCATCCGGTTTGTCACCGAACAGCGGGCTTTCCAGTTCCTGACTGGCCACCACGCAACCGGCGGCTTTCGCCAGGTTGAACAGCGGCAAAGGCTTCTCGAGTTGAGCGCGGGCTGCGGCGACCCTGGCTTTGTCAGCATCGGTAGTGGCGGCATGTTCGAAACCCACCAGGTTCATCGCCGGGCTTTGCAGTTCCAGTTCCAGGGTTTGGCCATCCAGCACCGCGTTCAAGCGACCGACGCCGTGTTCGTGGGCGCCGAGGCTACCGTGCTCATGGTCGTGATCATGGTCATGTTCGTCGGCGGCCTGGGCAACAGCCAGTGGCAACAAGGCAAACGGCAAAGCGAGCAGCAGACGGCGCATGGACGGGTCTCCGACAAGTAAAATGAAAAATATGTTATGTAATCTTATAACATAATTTCGCAGAGTTTGACTGCCTGCTTGGCGTTGCACAAGTCCCATGGGAGCATGCAAGTGAAGAAATGTGCAGGAGCGGACTTATGTTGCGAATTCGCGGAAGCATCGGCGACTGGCCGGTGGATTTGACGCTGGAGATGGATGACGCCGACTGGGCACGGCTTGGTACGCAGTTGCAGGTGGAAAAAGCTCCGGTCAGTGCAGCGCCGGCCAAACCGTTGAATCAGGATGATGCGTTATGGCAGGTCGCCAGGGACTTGCTGCGAAAGGCGGGGCAGTTGAGCGGGCCGGATCTGTTGGAGCAGTTGGAGGGTTTGACCGGCAGTGCGGCGTCGGGCAAGCGTCTGTTGGTGCGGTTGCGCCATAGCCCGGACGTGAAGGTGGAGAGCGGTGCCGATACACCGCTCTACCGGTGGATCGAGGCGACTTAGTACAACGCAGCAAACAACTTGCGACGGTACGTGGTCACCAGCGGGTGATCGTTGCCCAGCAGTTCGAACACCTGCAGCAAGGTCTTGTGCGGCAAGCCTTCGCTGTAGCTGCGGTTGCGGATGAACAGCTTGAGCAAGCCATCCAGCGCCGCGTCGTACTGCTGGCGGGCCAGTTGCTGAATTGCAAGCTGATAGACCGCTTCATCGTCCTGCGGGTTTTTCGCCAGCCTGGCTTTCAGGTCGGCGGCATCCGGCAGGTCCTTGGCCTGGCCGAGGAACTTGATCTGCGCCTTGGCGCCGGCCAGGGCAGCCTTGTGTTCATCGCTCTTGACTGCGTCGAGTACGGCTTGCGCTTCACCCAGTTCACCGCGCTCGGTGAGGCAGCGGGCATACAGGATCAGTGCCTTGGCATTGGTGTTGTCTTCGCCCAACAGCACCTTGAGGATGGCTTCGGCGTCGGCAAAACGGCTGTCGTCGAACAGCGCCTGGGCCTGTTCGAACGGATCGGCAGCGGCGGGTGGCGGCATCTTCACATGAGGTTCGAGCAGGGTACGAACAGCCGACTCCGGCTGTGCTCCGGCAAAACCATCGACGGGTTGGCCATCCTTGAACAGCACCACGGTCGGCAGGCTGCGGATACCGAAACGAGCGACGATGTCTTGCTCGATGTCGCAGTTGACCTTGGCCAGCAGCAATTCACCCTGATAGCTATCGGCGATGGTTTCGAGCATCGGCATCAGCACTTTGCACGGCGCACACCATTCGGCCCAGAAATCCACCAGCACCGGTTTGTGGAAAGAGTTCTCGATCACCGACTGGTCGAAATCGGCGGTCGTGGCGTCGAAGATGTACGGCGTTTGCTGACTCATGAGGGATCTCTTGGAAGCGTGAATGGAGCAACTATACGGCTTGGTGGGGGGTGGCCGGAAGCGGGGTAGTCTTTGAGAGGTGTATTGCCTGACAGGGCGCTTTCGCGAGCAGGCTCGCTCCCACAGTGGTTTTGCGGCGTTCACA
>NZ_JBSVWS010000270.1:0-4801 GCF_054071155.1 Pseudomonas sp. SDO5532_S415
CATTGGACCTCGTGGGAGCGAGCCTGCTCGCGAAAGGGGCACCTCGGTCTTAGTGCGCTTCCCCGGCTTTCAGTCCGGCCGGCAATGTCTTGGTCAACAACACCGCCAACATACTGATCCCCAGCGCAATCCCGACAAAATGAAACGCATCGTTGTAGGCCATGATCGACGCCTGCTGGTGGGCGATCTCGCTGAGTTTGCCCAGCGCCGCCGTTTCACTGCCCAGTTTGTCGGTCAATGTCGCGAGGCGCTCGGCCACCTGGGGATTGCTCGGCACAATGGATTCACGCAAATAATCGAAGTAGGTCTTGGTTCGCGCATCCAGTAACGTGGCAAGCAGGGCGATGCCGATGGCGCCGCCGAGGTTGCGCAGGATGTTGAACAGGCTCGACGCCGAGCCCGCATCCTGGGGCAGGATGTAGGCAGTGGCGATCAACGAGATGGTGACCATGATCAGCGGCTGACCCAGCGCGCGGATGATCTGGATCTGGTTGAACTGCGGGCCGGCGAAGTCCGGGTTCAACACCCCCGAGGAAAAACTCGCCAGGCCGAACAGGCCGAAGCCAATCGTGCACAGCCATTTCGGCGAGACAACCTTCATCAACTTGGGCACCAGCGGAATCAGGAACAACTGCGGCACGCCCATCCACATAATCACTTCGCCGATCTGCAGGGCGTTGTAGTTCTGGATTTGCGCCAGATACAGCGGTAGCAGGTAGATCGAGCCATACAGGCCGACACCCATCCCGACACTGGAAATGCTCGACAGACCGAAGTTGCGATTGCCGAGGATGCCGAGGTTGATCAGCGGATTGGGCTTGGAAAACTGCACGATCACGAAGGTGATCAGGCTGACCAGCGCGATACTGCCCAGGGCCACGATCAGATTGGATTCGAGCCAGTCCTTGCGATGGCCTTCCTCCAGAAACACCTGCAGGCAGCCAAGGCCGACGCCGAGGGTGACAATCCCGGTGTAGTCGGTGCTTTTCAGCAGTTCCCAGTGTGCTTCTTTCTTCTCCAGACCGTACATCAGGCCAGCGATCATGAGCAGGCCGGGCGGTATGTTGATATAGAAGATGTATTCCCAACCCCAGTTTTCGGTGAGCCAGCCACCCAGGGTCGGACCGATGGACGGGGCGAAGGTGGCGGTCATGGCGAACATGGCCATGCCTTTGGCGCGGTGATGCTCGGGCAGTTTGATCAGGGTCAGGGTAAACGCCAGCGGAATCAGCGCGCCGCCGGTAAAACCCTGCAAGGCGCGAAAGACGATCATGCTCTCCAGGCTCCACGCCATGGAGCACAGCAGCGAGGCGACGAGAAAACCGAGGGACACCCACACCGCCAGGCGCCGCGCCGACAGCAGCTGCACCAGCCAGGCAGTCAGCGGGATCATGATGATTTCCGCCACCAGGTATGAGGTGGATATCCATGAACCTTCTTCCAGGGTCGCCGACAGCGCGCCCTGAATATCCTTGAGCGATGAATTGGTGATCTGGATGTCGAGCACCGCCATGAACGCGCCGAGCATCACGCTCATCACCGCAATCCAGTCCCGCCGCGTCGGTTCCCCGACCGGACGGATCAGTTGATCACCGGCCATCGCCAGCGGCGTCTTTAATGCTCAGGTTGGCAGTGACATCGTCAGGGGTGTCTTTGATATTCACTTTGACGGTGACTGACATGCCCGGGCGGATCTTGCCGCGCAACGGGTTGTCGGCGGCGAAGGTCAGTTTTACCGGAATCCGTTGTACGACTTTGGTGAAGTTGCCCGTGGCATTGTCCGGCGGCAACAGGCTGAACTGCGCGCCCGAGGCGGCGAACAGGCTATCGACCCGGGCTTCGATCGGCGTGTCGCCATAGGCATCGAAGGTCAGTTCCGCTTTTTGGCCGGGCTGCATATGGCCAATCTGGGTTTCCTTGAAGTTGGCCTGGATCCAGATGTCTTCATCCGGAACGATCGACAGCAGATAGGCGCCGGCCTGCACGTACTGGCCATTGCGCGCGGCGCGCTGACCGATCAGGCCACTGATGGGCGCGTGAATTTCGCTGCGCGTGAGGTTCAATTCGGCCTGGGCCAGATCGGCCCGGGCGTTGGCGATCTGCGCGTCGAGGCGCTTGATCTCGGCGGTCAGCGCGTTCACTTGCTGGCGCTGGCTTTGGGCATCCGCCTGGGCCTTGGTCAGTTGAGAGCGGGCAATATGGTTGTCGGCGGAGAGGGTGGTCACCCGTTCCTCCGAGACATAACCGGGCTTGCGCAGGGTCTGGGCGCGGGACAGGTCAATTTGCGAACGGCCCAGGCTGGCCTGGCTGGATGCGACTTGCGCTTCGCTGGCGGCAATCAGGCTGGCCTGCTGGGTCAGTTTGCTCTGGGCTTGCAGGCGCTCGGCCTGGCGGGTGGCGAGGGTAGCGTTGGCGCGGTCGACGGCGAGGCGGAAATCATCGCCTTCAAGCCTGATCAGTAATTGGCCTTTCTCGACGTGCTGGTTGTCTTGTACCAGCACCTGGTCGATGCGTGCGCCCAACTGGCTCGACACACGGGTGATTTCGCCCTGGACATACGCGTTGTCAGTGCTTTCATAGAACCGTCCCTTGAGGAACCAATGGGCAAAAAAGCCCCCGGCAACCAGCAGGACAATCAACAGGAAACTAAACAGGCGACGCTTGAGTTGGGCAGGCATGGGCTGACTGTAGTCGAGAAATTGCAAGGAAAGTTATCAGCAGGTGAATCTGGCATACAGCCGATAAACGGTAAATGCCATCGGCTGATATTCGGCCATTCACCGCGTCATACGGGCGTTACAGTCGCAACCTTGGCTTAAATGCCCTGTTCACTGGAGCCGGGCGGTCTGCGCCTGTTACCATTCGCCCCTTGTTAAATCTTTGCTTTTATTCTTTTCGAGACATGCCATGACCACCGTCCGCACTCGCATCGCGCCATCGCCTACCGGGGACCCCCACGTAGGTACCGCTTACATCGCATTGTTCAACTACTGCTTTGCCAAGCAGCACGGCGGTGAGTTCATCCTGCGGATTGAAGACACCGACCAGTTGCGTTCGACCCGCGAGTCCGAACAGCAGATTTTCGATGCCTTGCGCTGGTTGGGCATCGACTGGAGCGAAGGCCCGGACGTGGGCGGCCCGCATGGTCCGTACCGTCAAAGCGAGCGCGGCGATATTTATCAGAAGTACTGCCAGCAACTGGTCGACATGGGGCATGCCTTCCCGTGCTTCTGCACCGCTGAAGAGCTGGACCAGATGCGTGCCGAGCAAATGGCCCGTGGCGAAACCCCGCGTTACGACGGCCGCGCGCTGCTGCTGTCCAAGGAAGAAGTCGCGCGCCGCCTGGCTGCCGGCGAGCCGCACGTGATCCGCATGAAGGTGCCGAGCGAAGGCGTCTGCGTAGTGCCGGACATGTTGCGTGGCGATGTCGAAATCCCGTGGGATCGCATGGACATGCAAGTCCTGATGAAGACCGACGGCCTGCCGACATACTTCCTGGCCAACGTGGTCGACGACCACCTGATGGGCATCACCCACGTATTGCGTGGTGAAGAATGGCTGCCATCGGCACCGAAACTGATCCTGCTGTACGAATACTTCGGTTGGGAACAGCCGGAACTGTGCTACATGCCGCTGTTGCGTAACCCGGACAAGAGCAAGCTGTCCAAGCGCAAGAACCCGACCTCGGTGACCTTCTACGAGCGCATGGGCTTCATGCCGGAAGCCATGCTCAACTATCTGGGCCGCATGGGCTGGTCGATGCCGGACGAGCGCGAAAAGTTTTCGCTGCAGGAAATGGTCGACAACTTCGACCTCAAGCGCGTTTCCCTGGGTGGGCCGATTTTCGACATCGAGAAGCTGTCGTGGCTCAACGGCCAGTGGTTGCGCGACCTGCCGGTGGAAGAGTTCGCCGCCCGCGTGCAGAAGTGGGCATTCAATTCCGACTACATGATGAAGATCGCGCCGCACGTGCAGGGTCGGGTTGAAACCTTCAGCCAGGTCGCACCGCTGGCCGGGTTCTTCTTTGCCGGTGGGGTGAATCCGGACGCCAAGCTGTTCGAATCGAAGAAACTCTCGGGTGATCAGGTTCGCCAGTTGATGCAGTTGATTCTGTGGAAGCTCGAAAGCCTGCGTCAGTGGGAGAAGGACAGCATCACCGCGACCATTCAGGCGGTCGTGGAGTCCCTGGAGCTGAAGCTGCGCGATGCCATGCCGCTGATGTTCGCGGCGATCACCGGCCAGGCCAGCTCGGTGTCGGTGCTCGATGCGATGGAAATCCTCGGTCCGGACCTGACCCGTTTTCGTCTGCGCCAGGCGATCGACCTGCTGGGCGGCGTGTCGAAGAAAGAAAACAAAGAGTGGGAAAAGCTCTTGGGCGCTATCGCCTGATTGCGTTTGATTCCGTAGGAGCTGCCGAAGGCTGCGATCTTTTGATCCTGCTCTTCGGCGCTTTCCCCCGGATTTTCGGGGGGAGGGCGGTAAGTGATTGTTATGTCGGCAAAAAACTTTAAATTTTTTGAAAAATAAGTTTGACAGCCTTTCGATACGCCCTTAAGATTCGCCCCGTCCTCAGCGATGACATCAACGATGAGGGGCTATAGCTCAGCTGGGAGAGCGCTTGCATGGCATGCAAGAGGTCGACGGTTCGATCCCGTCTAGCTCCACCAATTTACACTTCAAGGTCTGGCCACACCGGCCTTGAAGCGATCAACACTCAGCGTTGATCAGTTGTATAGAAGGGTTTGCGTCCCCTTCGTCTAGTGGCCTAGGACACCGCCCTTTCACGGCGGTAACAGGGGTT
>NZ_JBSVWS010000271.1:0-4771 GCF_054071155.1 Pseudomonas sp. SDO5532_S415
TATCAACATGGATGTTGAATGTGAAACAGCTTTCGCGAGCAGGCTCGCTCCCACAGTTCAGTACCTTCTGACCGGCATCAGGGCGAGCCCACACCTAGAAGGTATAGGCCCGCCGCCGCTGTTTTTACAGCTCGACAACCACCGCCTGCGACGCGCGGGTGGCCTTGGCCCGGGCAGCGTCGATCGACTCGTCGCGTGCCAGTGCCACACCCATCCGGCGCTGGCCATTGACTTCAGGCTTGCCGAACAGACGCAGCGCGGTATCCGGCTCGCTCAGTGCGGCGCCGAGATTGGCGAAAGCGGTCTGGGTCGACTGCCCTTCCACCAGAATCACCGCCGAGGCCGAAGGACCGAACTGGCGCACCACCGGGATCGGCAGGCCGAGGATCGCCCGTGCATGCAGGGCGAACTGCGACAGGTCCTGGGAAATCATCGTGACCATGCCGGTGTCGTGCGGGCGCGGCGAGACTTCGCTGAACCACACCTGGTCGCCTTTGATGAACAGCTCGACGCCGAACAGACCACGGCCACCCAGGGCTTCGGTCACGGCTTTGGCCACGCGCTCGGATTCGGCCAGGGCAATCGGGCTCATGGCTTGCGGCTGCCAGGATTCCTGGTAGTCGCCCTTCTCCTGACGGTGGCCGACCGGCGCGAGGAAGGTGGTGCCGCCAACGTGTCGCACGGTCAGCAGGGTGATTTCGTAGTCGAAATCGATGAAACCTTCGACGATCACCCGACCTTTACCGGCACGGCCGCCTTCTTGCGCGTAATCCCAGGCCTTTTTCACGTCATCGGCGCTGCGCAGCAGGCTCTGGCCTTTGCCCGACGAGCTCATGACCGGTTTGACCACGCAGGGGAAACCGAGGTCTTCGACGGCTTTGCTGTAGTCCTCGAAGGTGTCGGCGAAGTGGTACGGCGAGGTCGGCAGGTCCAGCTCTTCGGCGGCCAGGCGACGGATGCCTTCGCGGTTCATGGTCAGCTGGGCGGCACGTGCGGTGGGGATCACGGTGAAGCCTTCGGCTTCCAGCTCCACCAGGGTCGCGGTGGCGATGGCTTCGATTTCCGGCACGATGAAGTGCGGCTTCTCGGCTTCGATCACTGCACGCAAGGCTGCGCCATCCAGCATGTTGATCACGTGGCTGCGGTGGGCAACCTGCATGGCTGGCGCATTGGCGTAACGGTCCACGGCAATCACTTCAACGCCCAGGCGTTGCAGTTCGATCACCACTTCCTTGCCCAACTCGCCACAGCCACACATCAATACGCGGGTCGCGGTGGGCGACAATGGAGTTCCGATACGGGTCATCTGAAGGTCCTCAAGGAAGCGGATCATCGAGGAATGCAACGCCGGGCGCGCATCCCATGGGAGAAAGCGCGGCATTTTACATGAACCGCGGGGTTTGGCTTCAGCTGACGAGAGCCTGTTTGCGCAGGCGCCAGGCCATGATCAGCCACACGGCGGTCACGCCGGCGAACTTCGAGCCCAGGGCGGTGAGAATCACACCAGGGGTCAGCGCATCGATCATGCCGAAGAAGATAAAGGTATCGAGCGGAATGCTCAGGGCCGAACTTATCCACAGGCGGTCGTGCAGCGGGCGCTTGGTGATGCTGAACACCAGCCAGTCAATGCACTCGGACACCGCGAACGCCGTGGCACTGGCCAGGGCGATGGACGGATCGGACGTCACATAGGACAACACCAGCGCCGCCAGCATCGCCGCGATGGCGCCGTGGCCGAAACGGGTTTGCACCATGTCGCGCAGCACAAACACCAGACCGCCCCAGGCTGACCAGATGATGTCCAGGTCCGGGGCGGTGGAAAAGGCGTAGTTGATCAGCACGACGCTGCTGATGTAGGCGATGAGGAAAAACATGGAAGTACCTGTCAATTTGGCGCACAGGGTACTTCATCTTCAGGTCACAAATAACCTGTGGCGAGGGAGCTTGCTCCCGCTGGGCTGCGGAGCAGCCCCAAAAATCTTCCTGAATGCTGTTTGGTTGATCTCAGGGCCGCTTCGCGCCCCAACGGGAGCAAGCTCCCTCGCCACGAAAGCGTCAAACGACTCAGGAATCGGATTTCGAGGGCAACATCCACACCAACCCACTGGATTTGGCCCGCTCATGACACAACTCCAGCACCTTGCGCCGCTCGGCATTGTCCATCCGGCTCCAGCGGGTGATTTCTTCCACTGTGCGCTGGCACCCGGTGCAGATGTCATCGTCGTCCAGCGCACAAATATTCACGCAGGGCGATAACACCGGACGTTCTGGCGTAGTCATTGTTCCTGCTCAGCCAAATCGCGGGCATAACGCCGCGAGTTATGCACATAGTGGGCGGCGCTGGCTTCGAGCATTTTCTTCTGCGGCTCGGTCAGTTCGCGCACCACTTTGCCCGGCGAGCCCATGACCAGCGAACCGTCCGGAATCTCCTTGCCTTCGCCGATCAGCGAATTGGCGCCGATGATGCAGTTCTTGCCGATCTTCGCGCCGTTGAGGATCACTGCGTTGATACCGATCAGGCTGTAGTCGCCGACGGTGCAGCCATGCAGCATGGCGTTGTGGCCGATGGTCACGCCGGTACCGATGGTCAGCGGGTAGCCCATGTCGGTGTGCATCACGGTGCCGTCCTGGACGTTGCTGTTCTTGCCGATCAGGATCAACTCGTTGTCGCCGCGCAGCACGGCGTTGAACCAGACGTTGGCGCCCTCTTCCAGCTTGACCTTGCCCACCAGCACGGCGTTGGGTGCGACCCAGCTGTCCGGGTGGGTCTCGACACGGGCGTCGCCCAAGCGGTATTTCATTGTGTTGTCCTCAAGGCGTCACGTGTTCAGGCCATTCGAATGATGGCTTCAGGTATTGATAAAGCTTTTTGGCGGTTGATGCAGGCTGATCTTGGCGTCATAGAGAAGGTTGATCAACTCCACGACCATGATCGCGGTCAATCCCCAGATCTTGTACTCACCATAGCGATAGCTCGGCACGTACCAGCTGCGGCCCTGGTAATCGATGCGATGGGTGTGCTCGCGCGGGTCCTTGCGGAAGAACTCCAGCGGGACGCTGAACACGGCGGCGATTTCAGCATCGTTGGCCCGGTACTCGACGAAATCCGGAATGACGCCAACATAAGGCGTGACTTTGATGCCGTGCAGGGAGATCAGCGGGCTCAGCGGACCGATCACTTCGACCAGACCCGGCGGCAGGCCGATCTCTTCTTCGGCTTCGCGCAGGGCGGTGAAAATCAGGTCCGGGTCTTCGGGGTCACGCCGGCCGCCGGGGAAGGCGACTTCGCCGCCATGGGTCGAGAGCCCGCTGGCACGCAACGTCAGCACCAGTTCCGGCTCGTCACTGCGGGTAATGGGCACCAATACGGCAGCCTGGGGGAAACGTCGGTCAGTCTCCAGCGCGCGCGGGGTGTGGTTACTTACCCGATGCAGTAGCTCGTCCAGCATGAGTGTTCTCGATTTGTGCCTTACCTTGCATCATGCACCAATCGCTTCGGTCGCCCAACCCCCCGGATGGCGGCGTGTCGCGAAACGACAACTTGCCGACAGACACCGCCGCACGCCAAGATAGGCGCAGCATTCAGGAACCCAAGCATGAAATTTTGCAGTCAGTGCGGCAACCCGGTGACCCAACGCATTCCCGAAGGCGATTCGCGCCTGCGTTTTGTCTGTGACAGTTGCCACGCCATTCATTACCAGAACCCCAATATCGTCGCCGGCTGCCTGGCGACCTGGGGCACCAAGGTCCTGCTGTGCCGACGCGCCATCGAGCCTCGGCTCGGTTACTGGACCCTGCCCGCCGGTTTCATGGAAAACGGCGAAACCATCGAACAGGCGGCCATTCGTGAAACCGCCGAGGAAGCCTGCGCCCGGGTGCGCAACCTGAGTATCTATACGCTGATCGATGTGCCGCATATCAGCCAGGTGCACGTGTTCTTCCGCGCCGAACTGGCGGACCTGGACTTTGCCGCCGGCCCCGAGAGCCTCGAAGTGCAATTATTCGACGAAGCGGACATCCCTTGGGACGAGCTGGCTTTCCGCACAGTGGGCCGTACCTTAGAATGCTTCTTCGCTGACCGGCGGACCGAGGTCTACCCCGTACGGTCTGAATCGATCCCGCCGCTTGCTCAGCCTGCCAACTAAAAAACATCTATAAATAAATAGTCGCGACACCTCCTGGGGAATCGTTTCAATGCGCTGGTTGCTTGCCCTGTTCTGTTTGTCGTTCGTTGCGGTGTCCCAGGCGTCTGCCGTGGGATCCCTGGACGGCAAGGTCATCGAGAAAGTCCTGGTTCTCAAGTCTGCCCACCAATTGCAATTGATCAATGACGGCAAGCCGCTCAAGACCTATCGCATTTCCCTGGGCAAGCGCCCCATAGGGCCGAAACTGATGGAGGGCGATAAACGCACGCCGGAAGGTTTCTACTGGCTCGACTGGCGCAAGGTCAGCGACCGCTTCAACCTGGCCATGCATATCTCCTACCCGAACATCAGCGACTCCGCCCGCTCACGACGTGAAGGCGTCGATCCCGGCGGCATGATCATGATCCATGGCACCCCCGACACCGAAGACAACCCTGAAGACCTGTTCCACACCCTGGACTGGACCGACGGCTGCATCGCCATGCGCAACATGGACATGCGCGAAATCTGGAACCTGGTGCCGGACGGCACGATGATCGAAATCCGTCCGTAAACTTTTGTGTGACATGCGAGCTTTTGTGGCGAGGGAGCTTGCTCCCGCCGGGCTGCGAAGCGGTTCCAATTTC
>NZ_JBSVWS010000272.1:0-4722 GCF_054071155.1 Pseudomonas sp. SDO5532_S415
CTTCAGTGTTGGCTGACACACCGCTTTCGCGAGCAGGCTCGCTCCCACAGGGGGACAACGGGCTGCGCCGGGATTACTGCGGCAAGGCTCATACCACAAGACCATCGAGTATTTGCAGCGACTTTTGCAGATGCGCTTTAACGGTCGGCACCAGCGCGCGGATTGCTGGCTCATCATTGCTCAATGCCGCCGTTTCCAGCCGTTGCAAAACCGAGGCCAGACCACGAAACCCCAGCGAATCGCTGCTGCCGGCCAGGCGGTGCGCCAGTTGCGCGACTTCCGTGCAATCGTCGGCTTCAATGGCTTCGTCCAGCGCGCCACGGTGCTGAAGGATCGAATTGCGCAGCACCAGCAGCAGGCCCTGGACCTTTTGCTCGCCGAGCAAGGTGCGATGGGTTTGCAGCAGCGGCCAATCCATCGTCTCGTCATCAGACGCGGATTCGGCAACCGTTGCCTGCCCCGCCAGCACCTGGCGCAAATTCTCCGGTTTCAAAGGTTTGGACAGAATGCCATCCATGCCGGCATCGAGGTAACCGCGCACCAACGCCGGTTGCACGCTGGCGGTCAGGGCGAAAATACGGGTCTGGCGATTCGGTCCGTCAATGCTGCGGAGCCGGGCACACAGGTCGACGCCGCTCATCCCCGGCAGATGCACATCCAGCAGAATCAGATCGAACGTCCGCCCGGCGCATTGCACCAGTGCCTGCTCGGCATCGACGGCCAGCCACACCCGATGGCCATCCCGCAGCAACAGACCTTCGGCCACCTCGCGATTGAGCGCCACATCTTCGACCACCAGAATGTCCAGCGCCGGCCCCGCCCCCAGTAGCGGCGCCAGGCCGATGACTTCGCTGGCCGGTTGCAAGGTCAGTTCGAACCAGAAACAACTGCCGCGCCCGACCTCACTGCTGACGCCGATGCAGCCGCCCATGTGCTCCACCAGATGTTTGCAGATAGCCAACCCCAACCCGGTGCCGCCAAAGCGCTGCGCCACTTCCTCGCTGGCCTGGGTGAAACGCTCGAAAATCTTCGCCTGCATCGCCGGGGCAATGCCGATGCCGTTGTCGGTGACACTCACCCGCAGACGCTGGCCGCTCTGCTCGCCAGGCTGCGCGAGTAACGCCACCTCGACACTGACCTCGCCGCCTTCGGTGAACTTGATCGCATTGGCCAGCAAGTTGCTCAGCACCTGTCGCAGGAACTGCTCGGCGCCGTGGTGATGATCGGCCACCCGCTGATCGACCCGGCAATGCAGGATCGTGTCGTTGTCCAACGCCTTCGGCTCCAGCAGGGTCAGCACTTGGTCGAGCAACTGGCGAATCGAGAAGTCCACCGGCTCGGGCAGGCTCGCGCCCTCCTCCAATTTGGCGAAAAACAACACCTCATTGAGGATCGCCAGCAACCCCTCGCCGGCCTTGTGCAAGGCATCCAGACGCTTGCTGTCCTGCGGCTCCAGTCGGGCGCCGCGCAGCAATTCGGCCATGCCGAGAATGCCATTGAGCGGCGTGCGCAGTTCGTGGCTCATGGTCGCCAGAAAACGCGATTTGGCCTGGTTGGCTGCTTCGGCTTCGTCCTTGGCGCGCATCAGGCTGGCGGTGCGCCGCTCGACCCTGCGCTGCAGTTCATCGCGATTGTCCTGCAAGGCCAGGCGATCGATTTCCCGGCGCTCGATGTCACTGAGGATCGCCCGACGCATGTCATCCAGCGCATGAGCCACGCTGTCGATTTCGTCTTCTTGCGCGCGGCGTCGCTTGTCCAGGCGTAGCGGCTCCCCCCATTCGCCCGCCGCAATACGCCGGGCAAACCCGGCCATGACTTGCAGGTGCCGGGTGACCAGGCGATAGAACAACCCGGACAGCGCCACCGCCAAACCACAAAGAAACGCGCCCATCCACAACAGGCTGGTCAGCCCGGTGGCGTACAGGCGCTGATACACGGCGCCCAGGTCGGTACTGACTTCAAGTTCACCGAGTTGGCGCAACGGGCCGGACGGCGGCTGATAGTCCAGGGCAAACCGCTCGATGCGCAACGGCCCGATCGGGTCCGGGCTTGCATGCAACAAATCGTAATCGGGACTGGTCAGGTGCACCCGCGCCACGTCGGAAAAGTCCACCAGACCGCGCAACTGCACGTTCAACTGCTCCTGGTTGAGATCCCACAAGCTGCGCTCCAGGCTCGCCAGATAGCCGGCGCGGATCAGCTCCATGCGCGAGTCGATCTCGCGCATTTCCCGGCGGTATTCGATGTACAGCTGCACGCTGCTGGCCAGCACGGTGAAGCACAGGCTGAACAGCAGTATGAACAGCAACAGGCGCCGCAGAAGTCCACCGGGACGAGCGCGTATCATGGTGCGCCCGCCGGCAGGTTGATCATGTCACGGTAGGTCACTTCGCTCTCATTGAGCAGGCGTTCGATATCGCCGGCCTCCACCATGCGTTGCAGCTGTGCGTTGATGTCCGGCATGCGATTGGCCAGCGGCGAACGGCGCGAAACCGCCACCCGCAAGTAATCCACGCTCAGGGCATTGGGCAAAGCGATGATGTCTTGCCCGCCAGGGAGGTTCTCCACGTACAACTGGCCGGTGCGGCGTTCCTGAGTGATGAAGTCGATGCGCCCGCGAACCAGCTTGCCGAAGTTCTGGTGGCTGCCTGCGACCCATTCGATGTTGTTGTTTTGCGCGACCATGCGATCGAACTCTACGCCGTAGCTTTCACCGAACAGCAAGCCGCCACGGTAGTTGGCCAGATCCTGCAACCGTTCGAACTTCACCGGGTGCCGGCGATTGATGAACAACGCCACTTCTTCGCGCAGCACCGGCACCGTTGAAAACAGCATGCTCTGTTCCCTTTGCGCAGTGCTGTAGGCCAGCACCACATCGACCCGGCCTTCGGCGGCGTCGAGCAGGCAGCGTTTCCAATTGCCCAGCACCACGATCTCGACCTCGTAGCCCAGTTCGCCGAACAGCTTTTTCACCACACTCGGCGCCAGGCCGTGCACCTGTTTGCCGTCGCTCCAGGAAATCGGCGGGTACACCGGATAATCGCAGTAACGTACCTTCTGCGCGGCCTGCGTGGTGTCCACCACCAGCAGCACCACCAGCAACCAAAGCAGTCGCCCTGCAGCCATCACGCCGCCAGGCTGGCAGTGAACAGGTAGCCGGCGCCGTGGATGGTAATGATCAGCTGCGGTTCGGCGGGATCGTCGTGCAACTTGCGGCGCAAACGGCCCACCAGCACATCGATGGAGCGGTCGTTGGGCACCCATTCGCGATTGCGGATCTGGTCCATCAACTGGTCGCGGCTCAGGGTGTGGCCGCTGTTACGCAGGAACACGCTGAGCAACTGGTATTCGCCATGGGTCAGCAGGGTTTCACAGCCGGACGGATCGATCAGGCGACGGCGATCGGTGTCCAGCGCCCAATCGGCAAACTGTTTGACCGGTTTGGATACGGTTGCCACCGGTTGCGGAACCTGCGCATGCCGCACCCGGCGAATCAGGTTTTTCGCCCGGGACACCAGTTCCCGTGGATTGAGGGGTTTGATCACGTAGTCATCGGCGCCACATTCGAGGCCGACGATACGGTCGATTTCATCGTTGCGCCCGGTGATCAGGATGATCCCGACTTCCGAACGCACCCGCAGCTCGCGGGTCAGGGTCAGGCCGTCCTTGCCCGGCAAACGGATATCGAGCATCACCAGGTCCACGCTCTGGCTGGCCAGAAAAGTTTCGGCCAGTTCCGCCGTGGCGGCGCAATGGACGTCGTAGCCTTCCTGGGAAAGATAGGCATGCAGCAGTTCGCGAATCAGCGGATCGTCATCGACGATCAGTACCCGAGGCGTCATTACAAGGAGTCCTGCACAGGCCCGAAGGCGTATTTCTTATTAGAGTGTTTTGTTGCATCTGCGCCAGAGAGTAGCCACTGCTGAACGGGCGATCAACAGCTGCTCGTCTGTACGCAAAACCTTTGGCGCCCGCCCGCTTGCAATCCGTCGACCCAGGCCTCGCAAATCTGGATGCCCTGCTCCGGGGTGAAGGTGCCAGGGTTCAGGCCCAATTCCAGCCACAGGCCATCGAGCAAGGCGCTGAGGCTGATCGCCGCGAGATCGGCGTCGAAGTTTTCCCAGCCTTCTTCCTGCGCCAACTCGGTCAGCGCCTTGCCCAGGATGGCGCGGTACTCGCCATAGGAATGATCGTGGGCCTGGTTGATCGCCTCGGCGGTTTTCACCGCGCCCCAGAAGGCCAGCCAGGCATCGATCAACTGCGGGTCGAGCAATTCGGCGGAGAACGAACCGCGGAAGAACGCCGACAACCGCTCACGGGCATTGGGTGCCGCCTGTTCCATGGCATCGCGCAGCAAGGTCATGACGCGCCCGGTGATCGCCATGTAGGCTTCGGCCACCAGTTCGTCCTTGCCGGAATAGTGATGGCTGATCAGGCCGACCGACACACCCGCCTCGGCGGAAATCTTGCGGATCGAAGCGCCCTGGAAACCGTGGCGCTTGAGACACACCAGCGTCGCCTCGATCAGATTGGCCTTGCGCAACTCCGGTTCCATGCGGGAAAAACGGGCTTCCTGATTCATGGCGACATGCTCCTGGATTCAATCGTGAGGGCTCGCCTGTTTCCGACGAGCTGAACGACTGTACAGCAAGAGTACGCACGCCTGAAAGACCGCATTCGCGAGCAGGCTCGCTCCCACAGGTGATGTACACAAATCCTGTG
>NZ_JBSVWS010000273.1:0-4715 GCF_054071155.1 Pseudomonas sp. SDO5532_S415
TCTGGTGTACATGAGATCCCCTGTGGGAGCGAGCCTGCTCGCGAAGCTTTTGGGGTTTACACCAGGTAGTTTTTCAATTCCCGGGCAATCACCATCCGCTGAATCTCGCTCGACCCTTCATAAATCTGCGTGATCCGCGCATCCCGGTAGTAACGCTCCACCGGGTAATCCTCCAGATAGCCATACCCGCCATGAATCTGTATCGCTGACGAACAGACTTTCTCGGCCATCTCCGACGCAAAGAGCTTGGCCTGCGAGGCCTCCGACAGGCACGGTTTGCCGGCGCTGCGCAAACGCGCGGCATGCAGGATCATCAGCCGTGCGGCATTGAGTTGCATGTGCATGTCCGCCAGCAGGTTGGCGATGCTCTGGTGCTCGATGATCGGCTTGTCGAATTGCACGCGATCCCGGGCGTAGGCCAGTGCCGCTTCGAAGGCCGCGCGGGCAATGCCCAGGGCCTGGGCGGCGATGCCGATGCGGCCGCCTTCGAGGTTGGACAACGCGATGGCCAGGCCTTTGCCGCGCTCACCCAGCAGGTTGGCCTCGGCAACGGTGCAGTTGTTCAGCGTCACCGCGCAGGTATCGGAAGCGCGGATGCCCATTTTGTGTTCGCTGCGGTCCACGGTGAAACCCGGGGTACTGGTCGGTACCAGGAACGCCGAGATGCCGCGCTTGCCCAGGTCTGGATCGGTCACCGCAAACACGATCGCCAGTTTTGCCCGTTTGCCGTTGCTGACAAATTGCTTGGCGCCATTGATCACCCATTGGCCGTCGCGCAGTTCGGCGCGGGTGCGCAGGTTGTGCGCTTCGGAACCGGCCTGGGGTTCGGTCAGGCAGAAACAACCGATGGCCTGGCCGCTGGCCAGGTCCGCCAGCCAGGTCTGTTTCTGTTCTTCGGTGCCGTAGTTGAGCACCGGCCCGCAACCCACTGAGTTGTGAATGCTCATCATCGCGCCGGTGGCGCCGTCGCCGGCCGAGATTTCTTCCACCGCCAGGGCATAGGCAACGTAGTCGACGTAAGTGCCGCCCCATTCCTCGGGCACCACCATGCCCAGCAGGCCGAGTTCGCCCATCTTCGCCACCAGACCGTCGTCGATCCAGCCGGCTTTTTCCCAGGCCTGGGCGTGGGGGGCGATTTCGCCGCGGGCAAAGTCCCGGGCCATGTCGCGGATCATGACTTGTTCTTCGCTCAATTCGATATCGTGCATGGCTCAGCTCCCGCTTTGGTCAAACCCGTTGAAGAAACTCGCCACGTGTGCGGCGTCCAGCGCCTGCAGGGTGGGGGGATTCCAGCGCGGGTTCTTGTCTTTGTCGATCAGCAAGGCGCGCACGCCTTCGATCAGGTCGCCGCGCTCGAACCACTGGCGGTCCAGGTGCAGCTCAAGGGCGAAGCATTGTTCAAGGCTCAGGTGCCGACCACGTCGCAGCATCTCCAGCGTCACGCCCATGGCCAGCGGCGAACGGGTTTGCAGCAGGTCGGCGGTGGTGGTGGCCCACTCGTGGCTGTCGGCAACCGCCACTTCCCGCAATTGTTCAACAATACTCGGCACATCGGGCAGGGCGAAGAAGTGGTCGATGGCCGGGCGCAGTGCTTTGAGTGGTGCGTCGGGCAGTTGCTGCACCGCGAGTTTGGCCAGCAAGCCTTGCAGGTCCTTCAGCGGTGACTCGTGCCATTGCAGTTGGTCGAGTTTTTCATCCAGCGTAGCCAGCTTGCTGCTGTCCAGGTACCAGTCGGCCAGGCCGCAATACAGGGCATCGGCCGCGCGGATCTGCACGCCGCTGACACCCAGGTAAATCCCCAGTTCACCAGGGATGCGCGGCAGGAAATAACTGCCGCCGACATCCGGGAAATAGCCGATACCCACTTCCGGCATCGCCAGACGGCTCTTCTCGGTGACTATCCGCAAGTCGGCGCCCTGCACCAGGCCCATGCCGCCGCCCAGGACGAAACCGTCCATCAAGGCGAGTACCGGTTTGCGGTAGTGGTGGATCGCGAGGTCGAGGGCGTATTCCTCGACGAAGAAGTCTTCGTGCAACGTGTCGCCGCTTTTGAAGCTGTCGTAGAGCGAGCGAATGTCGCCGCCGGCACAGAAGGCTTTTTCCCCGGCGCCGCGCAGGACAACGGCCTGTACGTTGGCGTCGCCCGCCCAGGCATCCAGTTGCCGCTGTAATTGGCGAACCATGTCGAGGGTGATGGCGTTGAGACCGGCGGGGCGGTTGAGGGTCAGGTGACCGATGTGATTGCGAACCTCGGCCAGCACTTCATTGTGTGTGGCATCCATGGGCGTGGTCGCCCTCGATGAAACCTGAGCAGTCATCAGTAACTCCCTGCTTTTATTGTTCTTTATAGAGAAGCTCGCGCGCGAGCGATGCAGGATCGTAACAGTGCAAATTTGTGATGTACAACGGGGAAATGTGCAGGGGCTTTCTGCATATTTGCAATGACGATCGCGTGCGCCCCCTGTGGGAGCGAGCCTGCTCGCGAAGACGGTATGTCATTCAACATTGATGTCGTCAGATATGGCGCTTTCGCGAGCAGGCTCGCTGCCACAGGGGGTGCTCAGTGTCAGGTTCTACGGCTCAGGACTTCACCAATACTGCGACGTTTCGCATGTAACTCACTGGCGTGAATCAGTTGTTCCAGGTCTTCAGGCGTGACGTCGAAGAAAGCTTCCATGTCGGCCAGCGCCAGTTTCAAATCCTGGGCGGTGATGGCCTGGCTGTCGGTGGGCGGATGGTCGGCAGGTACCACAGCCACTGGTTCAGCGGGGCGCTTGGGGTATCGGATGCGCGTCAGGTTGTTGTAGGCCAGGGCGCTGAGCAACATGATCGTAGCGCCGAGCATCACCGGGCCGAGGGCTTTCCAGTCCATGGCAATGGTCGCCGGGTCCGCCAGCACCAGGGTCAACGCCAGCGCGCCGGCCGGTGGGTGCAGGCAACGCAGCCAGCACATCAGGATCAGGGCCATGCCGGCCGCCAGGCAAGCACTGCCCAGCGTGCGCCCCAGCACATGGGCCACCAGCAGCGAAACCACGCCGGCGCTCAAGTAGCCGCCGACAATCGACCATGGCTGCGCCAGTGCGCCGGAAGACACCGCGAACAACAACACCGCCGAAGCACCCAGCGGGCCGATCAAATGCTGCGCCACCTCGATGCCGAACACCTGACCGCACAGCCACACGCTGAGCATCGTTCCGAGGGCCATGCCGATGGCGGCGCGGCTCCATTCGGTGGGGCGGGTGTTGATGGCGGCGGGCAACCAGCGAGCGAGCATGAGGAAACCATTCCGTTGACAAAAAACCGAGGAAAAAAAAAGGCTTGTCTGGGATACCCAGAAAGCCCTTGAAGTTGTTCCAACAATTGGGGGAGGAACGACGACAGTGTGCCGATCCTTGCTGATGCTGACAAATTCATATTAATGAAGCTTCAGTTCATTAATTCTGATGTAACACCACGCGCCGGCCACTCATGAAACACAGGAATCCGCCCATGGCGGTGAGTGCACTCAAGGCGTAGAACATGGTCGGTGCCGGCGTGTGCATCAGCAGGAAGCCGCAAATCACCGGGCTCAATGCACCGCCGAGGGCCGCCAGGTTCTGTGCGCCGTAGTAACTGCCGCGCAATTCTTCCGGGGCCAGGGTGTCGACGAAGAGGAATTCGGCCGGGTAAATGATCATTTCCCCGAGGGTGAAGATGAACATCGCCACGCACCAACTGACCATGCCGTCGGCCAGGCTGAAGCCGATCAAGCCGAGAATGAACAGGCCGGTGCCACCGGCGATCCAGAAGCGCAGCTTTTCGCGATTGAGGAAGCGGCCGATCTGGTACTGCAACAGGATCACACTGACGGCGTTGCAGGCGAGCAGGGCGGCCATGATGTCCAGGGCGGTTTTGGAATCGTGGGTCACCAGCAGGTACTGCGACAGGTACAGGGTGAAACGCCCGTGGACCACGGTGCTGAGCAGGCAACCGCAGGTGAACATGATCAGGGTGCGGTCGTTCTTCAGGGTCACCAGGGTCTTGAGGAAGCTCTGCGGTTGGCCAATGACCGGGGTCTGCGCCGAATCCTTCGGGATGCCGATCATCAGGAAGATACTGAGAAAGGCGATGGCGCCGGCAATCAGGAACGGCGCGATCGGATAGTAGCCGGCGATCACTACGCCCAGCATGGGACCGGTGGCGTAGCCGATGTTGGTCAAGGTGTAGCGCAGGGAAAACGCCTTGGCGCGCTGGCCCATGGGCAGGTTTTCGCTGAGGATCGCTTTGGAACCGATGAGAAACAGCGCCGAGGCCGTCTCGGTGATCACCAGGGTGACAGTGGTCAGGTAGAGGTTTTCGGCGAAGGTCAGCAGCACGAAGCCGATGGCACTGGAAAGCATCGCCAGAATCAGCAACCGGCGCTTTTCCAGGCGGTCGATGATGTAGCCGCCATACAGGGCGAGCAGGGTGGCGATGAACACCGCGATACCAAGCAGCAAACCAACGTCCTGTTGGTTGAGGCCCAGTTTGTTGCTCAAGAACAGCGTGAGCAACGGGCTGGTGATGGCACGGCTGACGACGATGGTCAGCGAAACGATCATCAACCGGCGAATAACGAGCGAGTAAGTGGCCACGGTGAGTGCAAATGTCCTTATTCAGATTCTTGAGTGTTCGGCATGAAAACCGCGTCGCCCCATTCGCGAGCAGGCTCGCTCCCACAGTTGGAATGCGTTCCC
>NZ_JBSVWS010000274.1:0-4690 GCF_054071155.1 Pseudomonas sp. SDO5532_S415
TCCCTGTGGGAGCGAGCCTGCTCGCGAAGAGGCCCTATAGGTCAACTCAAAAAATGATCTTGACCCCGCGTCCAAACCGCTCCCGATACACCGACGGCGGCACCCCGACCACGCTGCGAAATGCCACCCGAAAGCTTTCCACCGACCGATAACCGCAGCGCTGGGCAATCTGCTCGGTGTTCTGGTTCGTGCTTTCCAGCAGTTCGCGGGCGCGACCCAGGCGTTCGTGTTGCAGCCAGGTCTTGGGCGACTGGCCGCTGGCTTCGCTGAAACGCCGCAGGAATGTGCGCTCGCTCATGGCCGCTTCGCTGGCCAGGTCGCGCACTTCCAGCGGTTCATGCAGGCGCTCACGTGCCCATTGCATGACGCGGGAAAGATCGCTGCGCGGCGTAGGACTGACGGGTGTTGGAATGAACTGCGCCTGGCCACCGGTGCGTTGCGGCGACATCACCAGTCGCCGCGCCACGGTGTTGGCCACCTGGGTGCCGAAATCCCGTGCCACCAGATGCAGGCAGGCGTCGATGCCAGCGGCGCTGCCGGCTGAAGTGATCAATTGGCCTGAGTCGACATACAACACGTCCGGGTCCACCAGAATGTCGGGAAAACGTTCGGCCAGTTCCGTGGTGTAGCGCCAGTGCGTCGTGGCGCCGTGACCATTGAGCAAGCCGGTGGCAGCCAGCACGAATACCCCTGAGCAGATCGACAATAACCGCGCGCCCTGGGCATGAGCCTGGCGCAGGGCTGTGAGCAGCGCTTCGGGCACGGCCGCGTTGCGGTCGCGCCAGCCGGGAATGATGATGGTCCGGGCCTGCCCGAGCAGTTCCAGGCCACCATCGGCCAATACCTGGATGCCGCCCATGGCGCGCATCGGGCCCTGATCGACGGCGACGATTTGATGTTCGTACCAAGGGAAATCGAATTCCGGCCGCGCCAGGCCGAAGATCTCCACGGCGATGCCGAATTCGAAGGTACAGAGGCCGTCGTAGGCCAGAATCGCGACCAATCCAGGGGCAGGCTGCATTTGGCGGAAAATTCCCGGTGAGTGTCTTGTGCGCCACTGTAGCGACAAGTGGCACGCGGATAAAGTCGGTTCACACCCACTGCCACCCCGGAGTACTGCCCATGACCAGCCTGGTCCGCGAAATTCCCGCCGCCCCGTCGGCCATCGCCCTGATGCATTTCAGCAGCCGTCTGACGTTCGAAACTGACTGTTCCGACGTCCACGGCAGCCGACAGGCCGGCGAAATCGATTTTGTCCTGCTGGACGTACGTGGCCCGCTGGCGTTCGAGCGCGGTCATGTGCCAGGCGCGATCAATATTCCGGGACGTTTGCTCACGGCCGACAGTCTGGCGGCCTATCCGAAAAGCAGTCTGTTCGTGGTCTATTGCGCTGGGCCGCACTGCAATGGCGCGAACAAGGCCGCCGTGAAACTGGCGGCGCTGGGTTATCCGGTCAAGGAGATGATCGGCGGTGTGACCGGCTGGCTGGATGAAGGGTTTGAGTTGAGTGTTACGGTCCAACGACCTGCCAATACCGTTATCGGTTGCGAATGCTGATCTTCAGACACTGCTAGTCAACTGTGGCGAGGGAGCTTGCTCCCGCTGGGGCGCGAAGCGGCCCCAATACCTGTGATCACATGGCATTAGTCAAACCGCATTCACAGTATTTGCGACTGCTTCGCAGCCGGACGGGAGTAAACTCCCTCGCCACAAAAAGCGTTCGCGGCAGTGTTCAACGCTTGGTAGAAACCGCCCACCACTCATCCAGCGTCACCTGCAACCAGTCAACGACTGCGGCATGGGCGGCGCTGTCCTGCGGATCCCGAGGCAATGGTGACTCCTCGGCAAAATGCCGGTTCAGCAGCGCCACCGACTCGGCATTCCACTCCGGATGAAACTGCAAGCCCACCCGCGTCGGGCCTACGCGGTACATCTGCTGTAAACACTGTTCGCTGCTGGCCAGCAACTGAGCATCCGGCGGCAGGTCGATGGCGTCTTCGTGCCATTCCAGCACCTTCAGACGCTGACCATCGATAAAGGTAACGCATGTCCAACCCGTTTCAGTTCGCTCCATGCGCCGCACATTACCCCCCAGGCCGAGGGCCAGTAACTGTGCCCCCAGGCAAATGGCGAATACGGCCGCACCTAGCTCCAGACTCTGTGCCAGCCACTGGCGTTCGGCTTCCAGCCATGCAGGCCCGGCATTGGATTCATAGGGCCCGCCCAACAGAATCACTGGCGCCGCGCTCGCTGCGGGCAGTTGACCGAGGTCGGCGCGAAAGACGTTCAGCTTCACGCCACGGGCGTCGGCCCACGCCGCGATGGCGCCAGGCCCCTCGGCGGGGTGGTGCTGGATCAGGTTCAACTCGGACATCACGCTTTTCTCAAGGCAGAGTGGCACTCAATGTGCCGCAAAAAAGGGCTTGTCGCCAGCACGGCTCTTCAGGCGCAACGCCGCCGAAATCTTGTGCCATCGCACGAGCCACTCTAGACTGCCGGCCTCTTCGGTCCCTGTCCGCCACAAGCGAATGACCGAAAGCTGCCTATAAAAGCTGCCAACAATAGCCTCCGTACACAGGAGTTATAAATGAAGAAGCTAGTGATGTTCGGTGCCCTGGCACTGTCGATGTTGTCCCTGACCGCCGTGGCCGAAGACGCCAAGCCGATCCGCATCGGTATCGAAGCCGGTTACCCGCCATTCTCGATGAAAACCCCTGACGGCAAACTCACCGGTTTCGACGTCGATATCGGCGACGCGCTGTGCGAGCAGATGAAAGTGAAGTGCACCTGGGTCGAGCAAGAGTTCGACGGCCTGATCCCGGCACTGAAGGTCAAGAAAATCGACGCCATTCTGTCGTCCATGACCATCACCGATGACCGCAAGAAAAACGTCGATTTCACCATCAAGTACTATCACACCCCGGCGCGTTTCGTGATGAAGGCAGGTACCGACATCAAGGACCCGCTGACTGAACTCAAAGGCAAGAAGGTCGGTGTGCTGCGCGCCAGTACCCACGACCGCTTCGCCACTGAAGTGCTGGTGCCGGCCGGTATCGAGCTGGTCCGTTACGGTTCCCAGCAGGAAGCCAACCTGGACATGGTTTCCGGTCGCGTCGACGCGCTGCTGGCCGACTCGGTCAACCTCGACGACGGTTTCCTGAAGACCGACGCCGGTAAAGGCTTCGCTTTCGTAGGCCCGACCTATGAAGATGCCAAATACTTCGGCGGCGGCGCCGGTATTGCTGTGCGCAAAGGCGATAAGGAACTGGCGGACAAATTCAACACCGCCATCACCGAAATCCGCGCCAACGGCAAGTACAAGCAAGTGCAGGACAAGTATTTCGATTTTGACGTTTACGGCCATTAATACGCCGTAGAAAAAAGTGGCCCCGTTGACGCGGTGGCCACTTTTTTTATGCTCTCTATTGCAGTAGAGATCACCTGTGGGAGCGGGCTTGCTCGCTCCCACAGGTGATCTGGCTGTTCAGATATCAGGAGTTCCGCCATGCAACGCATCGACCACCCACTGCCCTGGAGCCACCTCGGAACCGAGCGCACCCTCAGCGTCTTTCGTTATGGCACCGGCACGCGCAAGGTCTACATCCAGGCCAGTCTGCACGCCGATGAGTTGCCGGGCATGCGCACGGCCTGGGAATTGAAGAAGCGCCTGACCGAGCTGGAAAGCCAGGGGCAGTTGCAAGGGGTGATCGAGCTGGTGCCGGTGGCCAACCCCATCGGTCTCGATCAGCACTTGCAAGGCAGCCACATGGGGCGTTTCGAACTCGGCAGTGGCAAGAACTTCAATCGCGCATTCGTCGAACTCAGTGCCCCGGTGGCGCAGTTGATCGGTGATCGTCTGGGCAGTGATGCCGAGGCCAATATCGCACTGATCCGCCAGACCATGGGCCAAGTGCTCGACGGCTTGCCGGCTCCGGCTTCACAACTGGAGGCGATGCATCGTTTGTTGCTGCGTCATGCCTGCGACGCCGACATCACCCTCGACCTGCATTGCGACTTCGACGCGGCGATTCATATTTACGCCTTGCCGCAACACTGGCCGCAGTGGCGATCCCTGGCGGCGCGCTTGAAGGCCGGCGTGGCGCTGCTGTGTGAAGATTCCGGCGGCAGCTCTTTCGATGAGTCCTGTTCCTCGCCATGGTTGCGCCTGGCCAGGGCCTTCCCCGACGCGGCGATTCCACCGGCCAACCTGGCGACCACCCTGGAACTGGGCAGCATGGGCGACACCCGGGTCGACCAGGCGCAAGCCAATTGCGAGGCGATTCTGGGCTTTCTTGCTGAGCAGGGTTTCATCAAGGGCACCTGGCCGGCGGCGCCGGATGAATGCTGCGAGGGCATGCCGTTCGAAGGCACCCAATATCTGTTCGCACCCCATCACGGGGTGGTCAGTTTTCTGCGCGAGGCCGGTGAATGGGTGGAGAAGGGCGATGCACTGTTTGAAGTGGTCGACCCGTTGAACGACAAGGTCACTACCGTGCGGGCGGGCACCAGTGGCGTGTTGTTTGCTATCGATCGCGGGCGCTATACGCAACCGGGGACCTGGCAGGCGAAGGTGGCGGGGCGTGAGCCGATTCGGGTTGGGAAGCTGATTAACGACTGACTGAGGTTTTTTTCGCAGTTGGTTGCGCCCCCTTCGCGAGCAGGCTCGCTCCCACATTTGAAATGCATTCCC
>NZ_JBSVWS010000275.1:0-4638 GCF_054071155.1 Pseudomonas sp. SDO5532_S415
GTGCCAACCACGGGACCTGTGGGAGCGGGCTTGCCCGCGATGGGGGCCTCAAAATTTCCACAAATTTTAAACCCTGCGCCAAACCCCTTTGCCGCTCAACCGCGCCCGATCATGGGCCGCGGTGAAATCCTGCGCCGGACCTTTAGGCACAACACCCGTCGGATTGATGGTCTTGTGACTGCCGTAGTAGTGATGCTTGATGTGGGTGAAGTCCACCGTCTCGGCAATCCCTGGCCACTGATAGATCTCCCGCAGCCAGTTCGACAGGTTCGGATAATCGGCAATCCGCTTCAGGTTGCACTTGAAGTGGCCGTGATACACCGCATCGAAGCGGATTAGCGTGGTGAACAGGCGGATGTCCGCTTCGGTCAGGTATTCACCGGTCAAGTAACGGTTGGCACCTAGCAGCTGTTCAAGTCGATCCAATTCGACAAACAACGCGTCGAACGCCTCTTCATAGGCTTGCTGCGAGGTGGCAAAACCGGCGCGGTACACGCCATTGTTCACCGCCGGATAGATGCGCTCGTTCAGCGCGTCGATCTCGCTACGCAGCGGCGCCGGATAGAAGTCCAGATCGTTGCCGGTCAACTCATCGAAGGCGCTGTTGAACATGCGGATGATTTCCGCCGATTCATTGTTGACGATATGTTTTTGCTGCGTGTCCCAGAGCACCGGCACGGTGACACGGCCGGTGTAGTCGGCGGCATCGGCGGTGTAGCGCTGGTGCATGAATTCGAGGTGGTCGAGTTTGTCGCCGGTGGAGCCGTGGGACTTGTCGAAAGTCCAACCGTTTTCCAGCATCAGATAGCTGACCACCGACACGTCGATCAGGCTTTCCAGCCCCTTGAGTTTGCGCAAGATCAGCGTGCGATGAGCCCACGGACAGGCCAGGGACACGTAGAGGTGATAGCGACCCGCCTCGGCAGCAAAGCCACCGATACCGCTCGGGCCGGGTTGGCCGTCAGCGGTAACCCAGTGGCGACGCTGCGCCTGTTCGCGCTGGAACGCGCCATCCTTGCTTTCGTACCACTTGTCCTGCCAGCGACCTTCAACGAGCAAACCCATGTCCAAGACTCCTCAACCAGTAAGCGTTGGAGAGGAGTCTATTCCGATAGGTTCGATATAAAAGCGCAAAGATTAAAGGGTCACTATCGATTAAATCGATTTGTCTCGCGCATCCCAATATTTTTGGGCGGTTTCGAAGGCCTGCTCGCGGGTCTGGCCGAGGCCGCGCAAGGCCAGGGCCATGGTCGAAACCAGGGCCATTTGCGGATAACTGTCGACCACATCGCCACGCCATACGGCTTTGAGGTGCTCGGGGTCGAGGCTGGCCGGTTTGACGTGGCGCTGGCTCGACAGCTGCGGCCATTCCTCGTCCCAACTCTCACCGCCCGTCGTGCCGTACAGATGGCTGTCGGCATCCGGGTTGATTTCGATTTCGCCGCCATCGCCCTTGATCACGATTGCCGTGTCGCCGAGCAGGCCGCTGGCATCGCGATGCACCGCCTGATAGCCAGGGTGGAAAATGCTTTGCAAGCCGCAACGGGCACCCAGCGGATTGAGAATCCGCGCCAGGGAGTGGATCGGCGAGCGCAGGCCCAGGGTGTTGCGCAGGTCGATCATGCGTTGCAACTGGGGAGCCCAGTCCACCAGCGGCATGAAGGCCAGGCCGCCGTTGTCCAGTGCCGCGCCGACTTGCTGCCAGTTACGGCACAGCGGGATTTTCAACGCGTGTAGCAATTGTTCGCTGTACAGCCGCCCCGCGGTATGTGCGCCGCCGCCGTGCATGAAAATCCGCACGCCGTTCTGCGCCAGGCACTTGGCCGCCAGCAGATACCACGGCAGATGACGCTTCTTGCCGGCGTAGGTCGGCCAGTCCAGATCGACGTTCAATGCCGGTGGCTGCAAGCGCTCACGCAAAGCTTCGGTGAACCCGGCCATTTCCTCGGCGCTTTCTTCCTTGTGCCGCAGCAGCATCAGGAATGCGCCGAGTTGGGTCTCTTCGACCTGCTCATCGAGCACCATGCCCATGGCCTGGCGGGCTTCTTCGCGGGTCAGGTCGCGAGCGCCGCGCTTGCCTTTGCCAAGGATGCGTACGAATTGGGCGAACGGATGTTCGGCGGGCGTTTCGAGGGTCAGCGCTGTGTAATCGGTCATAAGCAATTCGTCGGTTTGGGCAGGCCCGCCAGTTTCGCGGCGAGTTTGGCGGGTGTGCCTTTGAACAATCGGTTCAGGTGCAGGCTGTTGCCCTTGTCCGGGCCGAGTTTCAATGCGGTGTACTTGATCAGCGGGCGGGTGGCCGGTGACAGCTGGAACTCGGCGTAAAAGCTGCGCAGCAGTTCGAGGATTTCCCAGTGTGCAGGAGTCAACTCGATGTCTTCGGCGGCCGCCAGGGCGCTGGCGACGTCGGTGGACCAGTCATTGAGCTCGACCAGAAAACCGTCCTTGTCCAACTCGATGGCGCGGGCGCCGACCGTCAGGGAATTCATAACCAACTGTTGACCTTGTCGTGGTGGATCGACAACTCGACGAAGGCCGGATAGTCGATGGACTCGGCCCAGTCCGGCACCTCAATCGCCCGGGCCTGGACGTCTTCGGCCAGGACATAGAGTTTCAAGCCACGAGCCTCGAGAGCCGTGAAGGGTGCGGTGCCCGGTTGCAAGGCATAGGCCGCGTCACCGGACAGCAGCAGCGCATCGTCGGCGCCGATCAGTCGCAGGCAACTGCTCAGGCGGTCGTCGCCGAACGGGGAATGAGACAACACATGCAAAGTCGACATCAGAGGGTGATCACCTGGTCGTAACGGTCAATGAGTGCAGTGATTTCATGGGTGGCCAGCACCCGGGCTTCTTCCAGCGACAGAGCGCTGGAGTCCAGGCCACGCTGGGCCACGCTTTCAGCGCAGACAAACAGTTCTTCGACGCCAAACATCGGCAAGGCCTGCAAATTGGCGCTCAAGTCTTTCTGTTGCAGGGCCTTGGCGTCCTGTTTCGTCGCAAGCTGGAACACGCCGTCATCGAGAAACAGCAGGCCGATCGGCAGATCGAACGCGCCCCCGGCCAGCACGATGTCCAGCGCTTCCCGCGCACCCGGCCCGGACCACGGCGCCTGACGGCTGATAATCAACATGGATTTGGCCATTTCAGTCGCCTCCGAAACAGATCAGGCGGTCGGCGTCCTGCACCGCGTCATGCAATTGACCCAGGCCCGACAACTCCCATGGTGTGTCGATGGCTACCGCCTCACGCTGATAGCGCCTGGCTTCTTCCTCGTTCAACACGCCACGGCGCAGCGCAGCCGCGATGCAGACTACGCCGTCCAGTTGCTGTTCGCTGACGAAGGCGCGCCATTGTTTGGGCAAATCCAGTTCGTCCTGGGGCGTGACCACGCTGCTGGACGCGTTGTAGACGCCATCCTGGTAGAAAAACAGCCGGACAATCTCATGCCCGCCGGCCAGCGCGGCCTGGGCGAACAACAAGGCACGGCGCGAGGAGGGCGCATGGGCGGCGCAAAACACGGCGATGGCGAACTTCATGACGGACTCGATCAGCGAAACTGCGGCCATGATAAAGCTTTATCGGCGGGGCGGCTAAATCGATGTTGTCTTTGCTGGCCCCTTCGCGAGCAGGCTCGCTCCCACAAGGGTTTTGCAGTGGAATTCAATTGTGTATACGACACAAATCCCTGTGGGAGCGAGCCTGCTCGCGAAAGCGGACTCACAGGCGAAGCTGCCATCAAGTTTGATCACCCAACCCGTATAGATCGCAGTACTCCAGCCAATCCATCCCGGCCATCTCGGCCACTTCCCTGTGCACTTCCAGGCGCTGGGCCTCGTAGTCCTCAGGTGTGGCGGCGGTCAGTTGCAGTGTCAATTCCCAGGCAAACAGGCCAAGGCGCTCGGCTTCGGCCTCGAAGGCTTCGTGCAAACGCTCGTCGCGAAACTGCGCGAGGGTTTCGCCCTTGGCCTGAGCGAGCAGCGGATTGAGGTTGTCCAGCTCGGCGCGAAGTTCGGGACGCTCATCGAGAAAGCGCTTCAGTGCTTGTTCATGGTGTTGTTCGGGTGCAGCCATGGTCGCTCCTTCGATAGATGTAAATGCAGTAAAGCAGATCGGTAAGCCCTGCCACAGTGATAAAGTCCGCTTTTTCCTGATGAGCGACTGCAATGCGAATTCTGATGGTGGCGCTGGCCGTGACAATGCTGGCCGGGTGCGCGGGCTCGGTGATGAGCGACGCCCGCAGCAAACCCCCGTACAAGACCCTGAACTCGGACAAGCCGGAAAAAGTCGTGGCCCAGTGCGTGCAGTTTTCCTGGCAGGACGAAGCGGTGTTCGGTGTCGATGCCAGCGGCTATCTGCAGCCAGGCGAGAGGGGTGGCACGACCGTGTACACGCGTTCGGCGGAGTCCTTCGTGGACGTGACCACCGATGCGTCAGGCACGGTGCTGAGTTATTACGCGCAGCAGGATGACTTCGTCGCCAAACGCCGGTTGGCGGCGTTGGCAACGTGCCTGTGATCTAAACGCTAGAGTAATACCTCCCTGTGGGAGCGAGCCTGCTCGCGAAGGCGGTGGTTCGGTCAACATCGTTTTTGAATGTGAAACCGCTTTCCCGAGCAGGCTCGCTCCCACAGTTTTATTTG
>NZ_JBSVWS010000276.1:0-4620 GCF_054071155.1 Pseudomonas sp. SDO5532_S415
GCGAGCAGGCTCGCTCCCACATTGGAATGCGGTCAACTGTGGGAGCGAGCCTGCTCGCGAAGAACGCGACGCGGTGTCATGGAAACACCGCGCCACTTACAACTTAGCTATACACCCGGCCAAGGAGCTGCCGATGGCTTTCGAACTGATCGAGCACGTCACGGGTGATCTGATCCTGGGTGAAGCCCATCAAGTCGTAGTCCTGGCTGCCGTTGTGCAGGTACACCTCGGCACGGTAGTAGCGCTGGCGTGCCTCATCGGATTGAGCCGATTCAGTTGGCGTGGCCAGGTACCCATCCAGGCTGACTTCATAGACAAAAGGGTTGCCCTCTTCCATCTCGATCCGCAGGCCCATGCAACGCTTGGACTTGCCCAGCAAGGTTTGCACATCCAGGCCTTGAGCGCGCATTTGCACAGCGGCATCTTCCAGCGCCGGCGTTACATGCTTGTCCATGAAGCGCTGTACCACCGACTGGCTCGGTTGCAGGTCCAGTTGAGTCAGACGCTCGGTGAAACCACGGCGACCGCGTGCCGCCAGTTCCGCTTGTTCCTGCTCGATCTGCACGTCCTGGCGCATGGCCTTGTGCAAGCCGAACATGAAAAACACCAGCACCACCGAGAACGGCAGCCCCGCCAGCACCACCATGGTTTGCATGGCTTCGAAGTTACCGGCGAACAGCAGACCAATGGTCACCAGGGTGATCACCGCCGACCAGAAAATCCGCAACCAGTGCGGGGCGTCTTCGTCGACGTTACCGCCCTTGCACGACAGGTTGGCCATCATCACCGCGCCGGAGTCCGCTGGTGTCAGGAACAGCACGAAACCAACGAAAATCGATACGCCGATCACCACTTTCGACGCCGGGTAGTGTTCAAGCAACTGGTAGATCGCCATGGACGGCTGTTCCAGCGCCGTCTTGCCGAGCTCCACCGCCCCGTGGTTCATCACCAGGTCCAGGGCCGAGTTGCCGAAGATCGACAGCCACGCCAGGGTGAAACCCAGTGGGATCAGCAGCACGCCAGCGACCAGTTCACGCACCGTGCGACCACGGGAAATACGCGCGATGAACATGCCCACGAATGGCGCCCAGGAAATCCACCAGGCCCAGTAGAACAGAGTCCACAGGCCCAACCAGCGGTCGGACTTCTCACTGTCGCCTTCGTACACATAGAGGTCGAACGTCTTCAGCACCACACCGTTCAGGTAATCACCGATGTTCTGCACGAAGCCGTTGAGCAGGTGCAGGGTCGGGCCGAACAGCAGCACGAAAATCAGCAGGCCGCTGAACAAAACGATGTTCAGGTTGGACAGACGGCGAATGCCGTTTTCCACACCCGACACAGCAGCAATGGTCGCCACGGTGCTCATCACGATGATCACGATCAGCAGGTTGGTATTGCTGTGCTCCATGCCGAACAGGTTTTCAAGGCCCGACGACACTTGCAGCGAACCAATCCCCAGATTGGTCACCAGACCCAGCAGGGTCACGAACATGCCGAAACCGTCCACCGCGTGACCGGCCGCGCCTTTGACCCAACGCTCACCCGCCAGCGGGTACAGCGCCGAACGCAACGCCAGTGGCTGGTTGTGACGGTAGGCAAAGTACGCCACGGCCAGGCCGACCAATGCGTAGATCGCCCAGCCATGCAGGCCCCAGTGCAAGAACGTCAGCTGAACCGCCTGACGTGCCGCCAGGTTGCTGGCAGCGACGCCTTCCGGCGGGTTGAAGTAGTGATCCAGCGGCTCGGAGGCGCCGAAGTACAGCAACGAGATGCCGATACCCGACGAGAACAGCATCCCCGCCCAGGCGCCGTAGCTGAAGTCCGGGGTGTCGTCCTTGCTGCCCAGTTTCAGTTTGCCGTAGGACGAAAACGCCAGGCCGACGACGAAGATCAGATAGGCGGCAATCACCACCATGTAGTACCAGCCAAAGCTGCGGGACAACCAGGCCTGAGCCGTTCCGAGCATTTTGCCCGCCTCTTGCGGGGCGATGATCAGAATGGCGGTCAACAACAGAATCAACGCGGTAGAGGTGTAGAACACCCAACCGTTGACCGTCACCTTTTCCGGCGGGGTCTTTATAAGCGAGGCAGAACTCATTGCACAGATGCTCCAGGCAGTGCGAGTGAAGAACGCAAGGCAACACGGAACCCGACCAATCGGTTAGTGGGCAGCCGACCAGTGGGTGATATAAAGACACCCCGAAAAAAGCCCGAAGCCCGGGAGCGCCAGTGCGCGTGGGTTTCGAGCGTTTTGGGATGTCGTTTTTCCGCCAGCTACATGTAGGAAAAACCTGTAGGCAGCGACGATTTGTCGCAGATCTTATTCTTTGTTGATTGAACGTTCAATCAAAACAAAATAGACTGGCCCTCAATCCGATAGACGTTTTGCGTCTGCCGGAAGGCCCAAGGAGATGTGCAAGATGCCCAAGGTCGGTATGCAACCCATTCGCCGCCAGCAATTGATCGAAGCCACTTTACTGGCCGTCGATCAGGTCGGAATGGGGGACGCCAGCATTGCGCTGATCGCCCGTTTGGCCGGTGTCTCGAATGGCATCATCAGTCACTATTTTCAGGACAAGAACGGCCTGATTGCTGCCACGGCGCAGTATCTGATGAGCGTCCTCAGCGAGAACGTCACCGCGCGCCGTCAGGCGCTGAAGGACAACAGCCCGCGGGCGCACCTTCAGGTGATCATCGAAGGCAACTTCGACGCCAGCCAGGTCAATGGCCCGGCAATGAAAACCTGGCTGGCCTTCTGGGCCACCAGCATGCACCACCCGTCTTTGCACAGGTTGCAGCGGATCAACGATCACCGTCTGTATTCCAACCTGTGCTGCCAGTTCCGCCGCGTACTGTCGCTCGACGATGCGCGCAGTGCAGCCCGTGGCCTGGCAGCCCTCATTGACGGTTTGTGGCTGCGCGGTGCGCTGTCGGGAGACGCTTTCGACACCGAGCAGGCGCACCGGATCGCTTACGAATACATGGATTTCCAACTGGCCAAGCAGGTGAGTTAGAGCACACATAGAACGCTCAACCCCTGAACGCGCCAATCACTGATGCACTTGCGAGGACAATATGGCCCGTTTCGAACTGCAAAAACTCTACATCGATGGCGCGTACACCGACGCTGGCAGCGACGCCACGTTCGAAGCCATCAACCCGGCTAACGGTGAAGTCCTCGCAAAAGTACAACGTGCGACGAAGGAAGACGTCGAGCGCGCCGTCGTCAGCGCCGAAAAGGGCCAGAAAATCTGGGCCGCCATGACCGCCATGGAGCGTTCGCGCATCCTGCGTCGCGCCGTGGAAATCCTGCGTGAGCGCAACGACGAACTGGCGGCCCTGGAAACCCTGGACACCGGCAAGGCTTACTCCGAAACCCGTTACGTCGACATCGTCACCGGCGCCGACGTGCTGGAATACTACGCGGGCCTGGTGCCAGCCATCGAAGGCGAGCAGATCCCGCTGCGCACCACGTCGTTCGTCTACACCCGTCGCGAGCCGCTGGGCGTCGTGGCCGGCATCGGCGCGTGGAACTACCCGATCCAGATTGCCTTGTGGAAATCCGCACCTGCCCTGGCGGCCGGTAACGCGATGATCTTCAAGCCAAGCGAAGTCACCTCGCTGACCACCCTGAAACTGGCCGAAATCTACACCGAAGCCGGTCTGCCAGCAGGCGTGTTCAACGTCCTGACCGGCAGCGGCCGCGAAGTCGGCACCTGGCTGACCGAGCACCCGCGCATCGAGAAAGTCTCGTTCACCGGCGGCACCGACACCGGCAAGAAAGTCATGGCCAGCGCTTCGAGCTCCTCGCTCAAAGACGTGACCATGGAACTGGGCGGCAAATCCCCGCTGATCATCTGCGACGACGCCGACCTCGACCGCGCCGCCGACACCGCGATGATGGCCAACTTCTACAGCTCCGGTCAGGTTTGCACCAACGGTACTCGCGTGTTCGTACCGGCCCACCTGAAAGCCGCGTTCGAAGCCAAGATCGCTGAACGTGTTGCACGCATTCGCATCGGCAACCCGGAAGACGAAAACACCAACTTCGGCCCGTTGGTCAGCTTCGCCCACATGGAAAGCGTGCTGGGCTACATCGCCAAGGGCAAGGAAGAAGGTGCACGCCTGCTGTGCGGCGGCGAGCGTCTGACTGACGGCGAATTCGGCAAGGGCGCATTCGTCGCACCGACCGTGTTCACCGACTGCACCGACGACATGACCATCGTCCGTGAAGAAATCTTCGGCCCGGTGATGGCGATCCTCAGCTACGAAACCGAAGAAGAAGTGATCCGCCGCGCCAACGACACCGACTTCGGCCTGGCCGCGGGTATCGTCACCAAGGACCTGAACCGCGCCCACCGCGTGATTCATCAGCTCGAAGCCGGTATCTGCTGGATCAACGCCTGGGGCGAATCCGACGCCAAGATGCCGGTTGGCGGCTACAAGCAGTCGGGTGTTGGCCGTGAGAACGGGATCAGCTCGCTGAACAACTTCACCCGCATCAAATCGGTACAGGTCGAGCTGGGCGATTACGCCTCGGTGTTCTAAGGCGACATTCGCTTCGCCTGCGAGGCCGTCTTCGCGAGCAGGCTCGCTCCCACAGAAGTACGCGTTCCA
>NZ_JBSVWS010000277.1:0-4618 GCF_054071155.1 Pseudomonas sp. SDO5532_S415
AGGTGGGGGGTAGGGAAACGGAGGTGACGCCGGCCCCCCCCCCATCGCGAGCAGGCTCGCTCCCACAGGTTGTTACTGTCTACCCTCAGTTCTTATCCAGATCCACATTCCGCGTCTCACGCAAACACAGCATCCCCACCACCAGGCTCACCCCGGTGATCACCACCGGGTACCAAAGCCCGTAGAAAATGTCCCCGGTGTACACCACCAGCGCGAACGACACCGTTGGCAGGAAGCCGCCGAACCAGCCATTGCCGATGTGATAGGGCAGGGACATCGAGGTGTAGCGGATGCGGGTCGGGAACAGTTCGACCATCAGTGCCGCCAGCGGGCCGTAGCACATGGCGGAGATGATGATCAGCGCGACGATCAGTGCCACGATCATCGGTTTGTTGATCTGCTGCATGTCGGCCTGTTGCGGGTAGCCGGCGAGGGTTACCGCACCACGCAGGGCGGCTTCGTCGAAACCGTCGATCTTCACATCGCCGATGCTCACCTGCACGCCGCTGCCGGCCGGGGCGGCGGCACTGCTGTACGGCAGGCCCTGTTTGACCAGGAAGGTCTTGACCTTGTCGCACGGGCTGTCGAATTTCGCCTTGCCCACCGGATCGAACTGGAAGGTGCAGGTGGCCGGGTCGGCCAGCACGGTGATCGGTGCCTGGCGGCTGGCCAGGTCGATGGCCGGGTTGGCGTAGTGGGCCAGGGTCTTGAAGATCGGGAAGTACAGCGCGGTGGCCAGCAGCAGGCCGAGCATCAATACCGGTTTACGCCCGACCTTGTCCGACAGCCAGCCGAAGAAAATGAAGAACGGCGCGCCAATGGTCACGCTGACGATCAGCAGGCCGTTGGCCACGGCGGGGTCCATTTTCAGGAACTGGGTGAGGAAGAACAGCACGTAGAACTGTGCCGCGTAGAAGGTCACGGCTTGCCCGGCGTTGATGCTGAACAGGGCGATCAGCACGACTTTGAGGTTTTCCCATTTACCGAAGGAATCGCGGATCGGCGACTTGCAGAGCTTGCCTTCCTCTTTCATTTTCACGAAGGCCGGCGACTCGTGCAGGCTCAGGCGAATCCAGGTCGAGATGCCCAGCAGAATGATCGAAAACAGAAACGGAATGCGCCAGCCCCAGACTTCGAATTGATCGCCGGTGAAGTAGCGGCAGCCGAGTACCACTAGCAGTGACAGCAACAGGCCGAGGGTGGCGGTGGATTGAATCCAGCTGGTGTGGAAGCCACGCTTGCCCATTGGTGCGTGTTCCGCCACGTAGGTCGCGGCACCGCCGTACTCACCGCCCAGGGCCAGGCCCTGAAGCATGCGCAGAACGACGAGGATGATCGGCGCAGCGATGCCGATGCTGGCGTAGTTCGGCAGCAGACCGACGCAGAAAGTCGCCACCCCCATGAGGACGATGGTGGCGAGGAAGGTGTATTTACGTCCGATCATGTCACCCAGTCGACCGAACACCAGAGCGCCGAACGGCCTGACAATGAAGCCGGCGGCGAAGGCCATCAGGGCAAAGATGAACGCCGTGGTGTCGTTGACCCCGGCGAAAAACTGCTTGCTGATCACCGCCGCGAGAGCGCCGTAGAGGAAAAAGTCATACCACTCGAAGACCGTGCCAAGCGACGAGGCGAAGATGACTTTCTGGGTTTCCTGACTGGTCCCCGCGCTGCGCACGGCTTCCAGGCTCTGAACATGTTCTGACATATCGGTATCCCTCACAGTGATTGTTTTTGTTGTTCCACTGGTGTTGCTTGTCCGTGAATCAGATGCAAATCCCTTGTGGGAGCGAGCCTGCTCGCGAAGGGGGCGTGTCAGTCACCATCAATGTTGAAGATCCGCCGCTTTCGCGAGCAGGCTCGCTCCCACAGGGGGAGTGTCTACAGCAGGATTAAGGATCAATTGCGCGGCTTTCTCCGCGATCATCAGCGTCGGCGAACAGGTGTTGCCCGAGGTGATGCGCGGCATGATCGAGGCGTCGGCGATGCGCAGGCCGGGGATGCCATGGACACGCAGTTGGGCATCGACCACCGCATCCGCATCGTTGCCCATGCGGCAGGTACCAACCGGATGGAAAATCGTGGTGCCGATCCGGGCGGCGGCTTCGTGCAGTTGCTCTTCGCTTTGCAGACTGTCGCCGGGCAGGTATTCGACAGGTTTGAACTGTTTGAGGGCGGGCGCGGCAACGATGCGCCGGGTCAGGCGAATGGCATCGGCGGCCACGCGCAGATCCTCGGGATGACTCAGGTAGTTGGGCTGGATCAGGGGGGCTTGCTGCGGATCGGTGGAGCGGATTTCCACCCGGCCGCGGCTCTGTGGACGCAGGTCGCAAACCGATGCGGTAAACGCCGGGAAGGCATGCAGCGGTTCGCCGAAGCGCTCCAGGGACAGCGGTTGTACGTGGTATTCAAGATTGGCCGAGGCCTGCTCCGGCCCTGACCGGGCGAAGGCCCCGAGCTGGCTTGGCGCCATGGACAGCGGGCCGCTGCGGTCATACAGATACCGCAGGCCCATGCCCATCTTGCCCCACAGGCTGCCGGCGATCTGATTGAGCGTGCGGGCATTTTCCAGTTTGTAGATCAGCCGCAGTTGCAGGTGATCCTGCAGGTTGCCACCCACGCCCGACAGTTCATGGGCGACGCCGATGCCCAGGCGTTGCAGCAGCGGGCGTGGGCCGATCCCGGAACGTTGCAGGATGCTCGGTGAGCCGACGGAGCCGGCGCACAGGATGATTTCCTTGCGCGCCCTGAAGGTCTTCGCCTGCCCCTGCCAACGGGCGCTGACCTTTGATGCCCGGGCGTTCTCCAGCAGCACACGGTCGACCTCGACGCCGGTCAGCACCGTCAGATTCGGACGACGGCGGATCGGCTTGAGAAACGCCTTGGCCGCGTTCCAGCGGATACCGGCCTTCTGGTTGACCTGGAAGTAGCCACAACCTTCATTGTCGCCCTGGTTGAAGTCATCGATGCTGGCGATACCGCTTTGCTCGGCGGCGCTGCGGAAGGCATCGAGAATCGGCCATGACAGGCGCTGGCGTTCGACGCGCCATTCGCCGGCAGCGCCATGAAATCCCGAATCGCCGGCAAAGTGGTTTTCGCTGTGCTTGAACAGCGGCAGCACGTCCTGCCAGCTCCAGCCGGTATTGCCCTCGGCGGCCCAGCGGTCGTAATCGTCGGCCTGACCGCGCATGTAAATCATGCCGTTGATCGAGGAGCAACCACCCAGCACCTTGCCGCGCGGATAACTCAAGGCGCGGCCTTGCAGGCCCGGTTGCGCTTCGGTCTTGAAGCACCAATCGGTGCGCGGGTTGCCGATGCAGAACAGATAGCCCACGGGGATGTGAATCCACGCATAGTTATCGCGGCCACCGGCTTCGAGCAGCAGCACCCGGTGTTGCGGGTCGGCTGACAAGCGATTGGCCAGCAAACAACCGGCCGGCCCGGCCCCGACCACGATGTAGTCGTATTCATCAAGGGAAGTCTGCATCCCTGACCTCGTGTTGTTGTTCTTGTTGTATCCCATCCTAGTTGTTAGCTTTCGTTTAAAGAATGTTAGTTTTTACCCACCCGCTGTGCGTTTTTAAACAGCGTCTTCAATCGCCAAGCCTCAAGGACGATTCATGTTCGACTGGAATGACCTGCGGTTTTTTCTGGAGTTACAGCGTAGCGGGCGTTTGCTGACCGCTGCCCGTCGCTTGAACACCACCCACGCCACGGTGGCACGACACATCGAGGCCATTGAAAAGAGCCTGGGCACCGCACTGTTTGTGCAGCATGCCCAGGGCTATGAGCTGACGCCGGCGGGCGAAGCGCTGCTCAAGCACGCCGAGGCCATGGAAAACGTCGCGCTGCTGGCCCAGGAGGAAATCACCCAGTCCACGGCGCCCCTGGGCAAGATCCGCGTCGGGGTCACGGAAGGGCTGGGCATCATGTTCCTCGCCAGCCGCATGAATGGCTTGTTCGAACGCTATCCGGGCCTTGAGGTGGAACTGGTGGCGGTGCCGCGCTTCGTCAGCATTCTCAACCGCGAAGCGGAGATCAGCATCCACCTTGAACGGCCGGCCGCCGACATGCTGGTCACACGCAAGCTCACCGACTATCGCCTGGCGCTCTATGCCAGCCAGGACTATCTCGACAAGTCGCCACCGCTGGGCAGTCGCGAAGACCTGGGGCGCCATGCCTGGATCGGTTACGTCGACGATTTGCTGTTCAGCCAGGAACTGATGTTCCTCAACAGCTTCTGCCGCAACCCCCGGGTGGTCTTTCACAGCACCAGCGTCATCGCCCAGCAACAGGCCGCCCGCGCAGGTTTGGGCATCGCCGTGCTGCCGTGCTACATGGCCAGCGCCGATCCCGGGCTGGTGCCGTTGTTTCCAGACGAAAGCATTCTTCGCAGCTACTGGATCAGCACCCGCCGCGAACTGCACAAATCCGTGCGGCTGCGGGTGATGTGGGATTACGTGGTGCAGTTGTGCGAGCGTGAGCAAGACTTGCTGCTTGGCCCTGATAGCTTGTAAGACCAAAACTTGCTCTGTTTCAGGCCTGACGCCTTCGCGAGCAGGCTCGCTCCCACAGAGTGCGGTGTCGGTCACAACACTCGTGCATGGCACCGAACAAA
>NZ_JBSVWS010000278.1:0-4595 GCF_054071155.1 Pseudomonas sp. SDO5532_S415
TGGATTCGTGTTCGGCACATAACCCTGTGGGAGCGAGCCTGCTCGCGAAGAGGCCCGCTCAGGCGTAACAAGACTCAGTTCAAACCCAGCTTGCCGCGCAACGTCGACAAGTCCTCAGCCAGTGTATTCACCGGCCCGACCAGCGCCTTGCGGTCGTTCTCCTTCACCTTGTCATAGGTCTCGAATCCGCCACCCTGGGTCTTGTACTTGGCCAGAATGGTATTCACCGTGGCGAAGTTCCTGTCGACTTTGGCGACGAATGCCGCGTCCTGTTTCTCGATCTGCGGACGGAACAGGTCGACGATTTTCTTCGCCCCGTCGATGTTGCCCTGGAAGTCGTACAGGTCGGTGTGGCTGTAGCGATCTTCCTCGCCGGAGATCTTGGTGGCCGCTACTTCTTCCAGCAGCGCAGCGGCGCCGCCGACGACTTTTTCCGGCGGGAAGGTCAGGCCGGCGACGCGGGTTTGCAGGTCCTTGACGTCGTTGTTCAGGCCATCCGCCAGTTCACCCAGGCCCCGGGTGCTGTTTTCCGAGAACAGCGAGTATTCGATGCGGTGGAATCCGGTGAAGTCTTCGGCCTTTACGCCTTTTTCGTGGTCATCGACCCGGGAGTCGATGGACGCATCGAGGTCACTGAACAGCTCGGCGATCGGCTCGATCGACTCGTAGTAAACCCGGGTCGGCGCATAGAGTTTTTTCGCGGTGGCCAGGTCGCCTTTTTTCACCGCGTCGGTGAACTGTCGGGTGTGGCTGGCCAGCTCATCCAGTTGTTCGGTGACGTAGATCTTGTAGTCGGAAATCGGCTGCACCAGCTCCAGCGGCGCCGTCGCGGCGAACGCTGAAAACGGGGTATTGAGCAAGCCTAGGGTCAGCATTAACGCCAGTGGCGACTTTTTCATGAGATAGCTCTTGGGATAGCCCCGTGGAGGGGTCAGGTTGTGGTTTTAGGTTGAGTAGCGTTGAGCAGCGAGCGGCCGATGTAATCCTGATCGCCGTTCACACCGGGCAAAGTGAAGAAATACCCACCGCCGACCGGCTTGAGGTATTCCTCCAGCGGTTCGCCGTTGAGCCTGGTTTGCACGGTGATAAAGCCTTTCTCCAGATCGGCCTGGTAGCAGATGAACAGCAGGCCCATGTCCAGCTGACCGTTCTTGTTCACGCCGTTGGAGTAGTTGAACGGTCGGCGCAGGATCAGATTGGCTTGGGTCGCGGCGGTGCGCGGGTTGGCCAGGCGGATGTGCGCATCGAGTTTGGTCAGCTTGCCTTCGGGGTCTTTGGCGTAATCTGGCACTTCGGTTTCATGGCTGCCGCCGATGGGCGCGCCGCTGCTTTTGACCCGGCCGAGAATGCTTTCCTGTTCCTGCAAGGGCGTGCGGTCCCAACGCTCGACGAAGTTGCGGATGATCCGCACCGCTTGATAGCTGCCGTTGGCCGCCCAGTTCGGTTCGTCGCTGCCGGGCTGGACCCAGACGATGCGGTCCATGGCTTTGCCGTCGTTGGAATCGGGATTGGCCGAACCGTCGCGAAAACCGAGGAAATTGCGTGCGCTCTGTGCGGGCACGCCGGGTTTGGCCGGGGCCTGGGGCGGCACGCTGCCTTCCTGTTTCCAGCGCACCAGCAGCAGGTCCGGGAGGTTTTTTACGATGTCGCGCAGGGCGTGGATGTTGGTGTCGGCGGTGTTGGCGCAGAACTGCAGGCTCAGGTCGCCGTGGCAGCAATCGGCTTCCAGTGCATCGTTGGGGAAACCGACCATGCGGACAAGGCGCTTGGGCTTGGCATCGGCGAGACCGAAACGCTCGTCGAACAAGGATTCGCCCACTGACACGGTGATGGTCAGGTTGTCCGGCGTGACCACTGGCCCAAGAATCCCGGAATCCACCGGCGGCAGCTTCGGGTCGACCTGAGCGACCGGGCCGCCCGTCATCAAAAACGCGATGCGTTCGTTGAGGGTGAGGAACAGGCGCTCCAGATCTTCACGGTCGCTGGCCAGCACATCGAATGCCACCAGCATGCCCGATGCCGGTCGCGGGGTGACGATGCCGCTCTGGTGTTTGCCGTGGAAATCATGGCGGTCTTCGGTGCGGTCACTGCTGGGGGCTTGGGTCACTTGCGCGGCACCAGCGGCCATGGCCGGGCAGCTCAGGGCTGAACCCGCAAGGGCGACACCGGCGACGCCCATGCCCATCAATACCCGGCGGCGCTGGAGGTTGAACTGCTCTGAATCGTTCATCTGAAAGTCGTCTTCTGCTTACAGGCCGCTAAGGCCAAGGGCGGGATCAATCGCGTCAAGTGCAGCGGCCAATGCTTTGGCCTTGTCGGCAATCTGCGTGCGCTGACCGGCACTGACGCTGTCGTAGCTGGCGTAACCGTCGTTGACCTTGAAGCCATTGAGTTCGGACTCGAATGCGACAAGGGCGCTGTCGATGTTCGGCAACAGGTCGGCGGCGGATTTAGTCAGCAACGGGCGCAGCAGCTCGACGACTTTGCGCGCAGCGTCGAAGTTGCCGACAAAGCCGTTCAGGTCGCTGTGGCTGTAGCGTTCTTCTTCACCGCTGCCGGCACGGACGTCGGCGAGGCTGTTGAGGTTGCGCACCACGGTGCTCACCAGTTGTTCCGGCGGCAACGACTGGGCCAGCAGCTGTTGCTTGAGGGTGGTGACATCGGTCAGAAGGCGCTGGGCGACCGGTGCCAGACCGTCGAGGTTGCGTTGCTGGAACAGCGCGTATTCGAGGCGATGGAAACCGGTGAACGCCGGGTCCTGTTCGCGTTTTTCGAAGTAATCGGCACGGGCGTTGATCCCGTTGTCGAGCTCCGCCAGGCGTTGGGCAGCCGGGGCCAGCCGCTGGTAAGCAGCGCGGGCCGGAATGTACAAGGCTTGAGCCTGACTCAAATCGCCGGCTTCGATGGCTTGATTCAGTGCGGTAACGGCCTTGATCAGCGTCGTGCCCTGGTTGCTGAGGTACACGCGAAATTCCGACAACGGCCCGACAAACGCCACCATCGACGGTTTGGCCTTGGCCGCCGCGTCGGAAGCGGCTGTCGGCGTAACGTGCAAGGTCCCGCGCGGGTTGCTTAGCAGACCGCAGGTGATCGCGTAATCGCCGGGCAACAGGTCGGCATTGATCACCTGGCTCAGGCCCGGCGCGATGTTTTCCCGTTCTTCGACCACCAGCACGCCGTCGAGGATTTCCCATTCAACAGCCCGATCCGAGCGGTTGACGATACGGAAACTGGCGCGACCGGCGGGAACGGTCAGGGCACCAGGCTCGCAACGGTGCGGGTGAATGGTCACCAACACTTCATCATGGTTGGCCTGGCGCTTGGCCGCGGCCATTTTCGAGGCGTAGTAGAACAGGCCGCCGGCGGCGATCATCACGATCACCGAGCCGGCCACCGCCCAGCGCAGGGCGCGGGGAGGGGGAGCCTGGGTTGGGGCTGGAGTTGGCATGGTTGCCCTTACTGATTGGAAACTGAAAAGTGACTGACCCTGTGGGAGCGAGCCTGCTCGCGAAAAAACCACCGCTGGTTATCTGGCGTTTACGCGTTATCGTTGACGACCTTCGCGAGCGGGCTCGCTCCCACAAGGGTTGGTGTCTGGCACAGGGGCGGGGAGAAAGAACATCACCAGCGCCACCGCCAGGTAAATCAGATAAGCGCCGAGGGTGCTGACGGTCGGGGCATCCTGGTAACCGAACATCCCGGCCAGCACCGAGCCCAGCGGGCCGTCCATCGGCAGCGTCGCGCTGAGGTCGAAGAGCACGGTTTGCAGGTGATTCCACACGCCGGCTTCATGCAGCGCTTGTACGGAATTGGCAAGGATCCCGGCGGCCACCACGAGAATGAACAGACCGGTCCAGCGCATGAACGCGCCGAGGTTCAGGCGCATGCTGCCGCTGTAGATCAGGACGCCGACCATGATTGCCAGGATGAGGCCGAGCAGGGCGCCGATCGGGGCCGCCGGACCTTCGCTTTGCTGGAACACCGCGAGCAGGAAAAATACGGTTTCCAGGCCTTCCCGGGCCACGGCGAAAAACACCATGGCGATCAGTGCGGTCACCTGATGCCTGGAACCGGTCAGTGCCTGATCAAGAGACGCGTGCAGCGAATGCTTGATCGAACGCGAGACCTTGCGCATCCAGAACACCATCGAACTCAAGATGCCGACGGCCACCAGGCCAACCATGCCTTCGAACAGTTCCTGTTGTTTCTGCGGAAACTCGGCGCTGACCAGTTCCAGGCCGCCACCGACCAACAGGGCCAGGGCGGCGGCGAGAAATACACCGATCCACACGGCGGGCATCCACTGGCCGCGACCGGTCTGTTTCAGGTAACTGGCGATGATGCCGACGATCAATGCGGCCTCGATGCCTTCGCGCAACATGATCAGAAAGGGGACGAACATTCAGCACCGTGTCAGCAATAGATAGGGTGCTAAGTTGTAACATAATGACACTCATTCCCAAATGGCAGTGATTGACATTTAGCTGAACCTAAGCTGAACGAACTTCAAGGTCAACTGTATCCCCTGTGGGAGCGAGCCTGCTCGCGAAGGCGCAGTGTCAGTCCCCCCTTTATCGAATCCGAAATCCTCTTCG
>NZ_JBSVWS010000279.1:0-4567 GCF_054071155.1 Pseudomonas sp. SDO5532_S415
GAGGTCCTGTGTTCACAGATCCACTGTGGGAGCGAGCCTGCTCGCGAAGAGGCCCGAAAGAACAACACCTATTTTTTTGAACAAAAATGAAACCGGTTTCAGAGGTAGAAAAACAATGAACAAACCCGCCGTCTCCATCAGCCTCTCCAGCTACGGCGCCGATCTGGTACGCCAGCGTGGCCAGGGCAGCTTCATCGAAATACTGGCCGCCGCCGGCGCCAATCGCATCGAATGGCGCGAAGAATTACTCACCGATGAAGACCCCGCACAACTGTCCGAGGCTACTCGTACCCAAGGGCTGGAAAGCGTGTATTCCTCGCCCATGGAGCTGTGGCTGGCCGGCCAGTCGCAGCCCAGCCCCGAACTGACCAGCGCCCTGCAACGTGCCCAAGCCTTCGGCGCCAAATGGCTGAAAGTGTCGCTGGGCTACTTCACCGACAACAACGACCTGCAAACCCTGGCCCGCGTCCTGGGGCAAAGCCCGGTGCAGTTGCTGGTGGAAAACGACCAGACCCTGCACGGCGGCCGCATCGAACCTTTCCAGCGTTTTTTCACTGAAGTCGAGCAGCACAAGCTGCCCATCAAAATGACCTTCGATATCGGTAACTGGCACTGGCAGGATCAGTCCGCCGCCAGCGCCGCGCGGCTGCTCGGTCGTCACGTCGGCTATGTGCATTGCAAGGCCGTGTCACGGCGGGCCGACGGCAAACTGGTTGCCATACCCCCGGCTGCCAGCGACCTGCATCTGTGGGAACAACTGCTGCGGCACATGACACAAGACGTGATGCGGGCTGCGGAATATCCGCTGCAAGGCGACGACCTGGTGCAGCTCACCACCGAGCATGTCGCGGTCCTCGCCCGCCTCGGTCAGCCGCAGCTGGAGAGCGTCCATGTCTGAGATCGATATTCTGTCGTTCGGCGAAACCATGGCGATGTTCGTCGCCGATCAGAACGGCGACCTGGCCGAGGTCGAGCACTTCCACAAGCGCATAGCCGGGGCCGACAGCAACGTCGCCATAGGCCTGTCGCGCCTGGGTTTCAAGGTGGCGTGGTTGAGCCGGGTCGGTGACGATTCACTGGGGCGGTTCGTGGTCGATACGCTGCAAAGAGAGGGCCTGGACTGCAGCAATGTCGTGACCGACAGCGCGCACTCCACCGGCTTTCAACTCAAGTCGCGCACCGACGACGGCGACGATCCCAGGGTCGAGTACTTCCGGCGTGGTTCGGCGGCGAGTCATTTGTCGCCGCACGCCATCGTTCCCGAATTGCTCAAGGCGCGGCACCTGCACGCCACCGGCATTCCTGCGGCGCTGTCCGCCAGCGCGCGGGAAATGTCCTTCGAGCTGATGACCCGTATGCGCGACGCCGGGCGCAGCGTGTCCTTCGACCCCAACCTGCGCCCGAGCCTATGGGCCAGTACGCAACAGATGATCACCGAAATCAACCGCCTCGCCGCCCTCGCCCACTGGGTGCTGCCGGGCTTGAGCGAAGGTCGTTTGCTGACCGGCTTCGAAGACCCGGCCGACATTGCCGCGTTCTACCTTGACCAAGGTGTTGAAGCGGTGGCGATCAAGCTCGGCCCGCACGGCGCTTATTACCGCACGCATCTGGACGAAGGCTTCGTCGCCGGCGTACCGGTGGAAACGGTGGTCGACACCGTCGGTGCCGGCGATGGTTTTGCCGTGGGCATAATCAGCGCGCTGCTGGAAAACCACAGCATGGCCGACGCTGTGAAGCGCGCCAACTGGGTGGGCAGCCGGGCGGTGCAGAGCCGGGGGGATATGGAGGGGTTGCCGACCCGGTCCGAGATGTCAGCCGAATTTGAAGCCGCCATTCGCGAGCAGGCTCGCTCCCACAAAGACAACACCGTACCTGTGGGAGCGAGCCTGCTCGCGAAGAGGCCAGAACAATCACTGAAGATATAGAACCGTTACCTGCTGCAACAAAAACAACAAGCTCAGGAGCACCACTGATGAAAACCGCAACCCTCGCCACCCGCCGCTGGTGGTACATCATGCCCATCGTGTTCATCACCTACAGCCTGGCGTACCTGGACCGCGCCAACTACGGCTTCGCCGCCGCGTCCGGCATGGCCGCCGACCTGATGATCACCCCGGGCCTGTCGTCGATGCTCGGCGCGCTGTTCTTCCTCGGCTACTTTTTCTTCCAGGTGCCGGGGGCGATCTACGCGCAAAAGCACAGCGTGAAGAAGCTCATTTTCGTCAGCCTGATCCTCTGGGGCAGCCTGGCGACCCTGACCGGCATCGTCTCCAACGCCTACTGGCTGATCGTCATCCGCTTCATGCTCGGCGTGGTCGAGGCCGCGGTGATGCCGGCGATGCTGATTTACCTGTGCCACTGGTTCACCCGCGCCGAACGCTCCCGGGCCAACACCTTCCTGATCCTCGGCAACCCGGTGACCATGCTCTGGATGTCGGTGGTCTCGGGCTATCTGGTGCAGCACTACAGCTGGCGCTGGATGTTCATCATCGAAGGTTTGCCGGCGGTGCTCTGGGCGTTCATCTGGTGGAAGCTGGCGGATGATCGTCCAGCCCAGGCCAAGTGGCTCAACGACCAGGAAAAACACGACCTGGAAAGCGCCCTCGCCGCCGAACAGGTGGGCATCAAGGCGGTGAAGAACTACGCCGAAGCCTTCCGTTCGCCGAAAGTGATCATCCTGGCCCTGCAGTTTTTCTGCTGGAGCATCGGTGTCTATGGCTTCGTGTTGTGGCTGCCGTCGATCCTCAAGGCCGGTGCGCAGATGGACATGGTCGAAGCCGGCTGGCTCTCGGCGCTGCCGTATCTGGCGGCGGTGATCGGCATGTTGCTGGTGTCCTGGGGCTCGGACAAGTTGCAGAAGCGCAAACGCTTCGTCTGGCCGCCGCTGCTGATCGCCTCGATTGCCTTCTACGGCTCCTACGCCCTGGGCGCCGAACACTTCTGGTGGTCCTACACCCTGCTGGTGATCGCCGGTGCCTGCATGTACGCGCCTTACGGGCCATTCTTCGCGATCATCCCGGAGATCCTCCCGGCCAACGTCGCCGGCGGCGCCATGGCGCTGATCAACAGCATGGGCGCCCTCGGTTCGTTTGGCGGTTCTTATCTGGTCGGCTACCTCAACAGTTCCACCGGTTCGCCCGGCGCCTCGTACCTGTTGATGAGCGGTGCGCTGATGCTTTCGGTGGTGCTGACGATTGTCCTCAAGCCCGGCGCCAGTGACCGCGAACGGCCCCCGGTTACTGTGACCCTCCCTGCCCACTCCTGAATTGAAGTAGAGAAACTGACGATGAAAAAGCAGGTTGTGCTGTACAAGAAACTCTCCCCATTGCTGATGGACCGCCTTCAGGAACAGGCCGAGGTGACGCTGATCGACAGCCTTGATGCCGATGGCTTGAACCGATTGCGCGCCGCCCTGCCCCATGCCCAAGGCCTGCTCGGCGCCAGTCTGAAACTGGACGCGCAATTACTGGACCTGGCACCGAAGCTTGAAGCCATCGCCAGCGTCTCGGTGGGCGTCGACAACTACGACATTAACTACCTGACCGAGCGGCGCATCCTGCTCACCAACACCCCGGACGTGCTCACCGAAACCACCGCCGACACCGGCTTCGCCCTGATCCTGGCCACCGCTCGGCGCGTGGTGGAGCTGGCGAACCTGGTTCGCGCCGGCCACTGGCAGCGCAACATCGGTCCCGTGCACTTTGGCACCGATGTGCACGGCAAGACCCTGGGCATCATCGGCATGGGGCGGATCGGTGAAGCCTTGGCCCAGCGCGGTCATTTCGGGTTCGGCATGCCGGTGATCTATCACAGTCATTCGCCGAAACCGGCGGTGGAACAGCGATTCAACGCGCAGTACCGCAGCTTGCCGGCATTGTTACAGCAGGCGGATTTCGTGTGCCTGACCTTGCCGCTGACCGCTGAAACCGAAGGCTTGATTGGCGCGCAGCAGTTTACTCAGATGCGGCCGGAGACGATTTTCATCAATATTTCACGGGGCAAGGTGGTGGATGAAGCGGCGCTGATCGAAGCGTTGCGCTCGGGGCAGATTCGGGCGGCCGGGCTGGATGTGTTTGAGCGTGAACCGTTGAATCCCGATTCGCCGTTGTTGCAGTTGGAGAACGTCGTGGCGACACCGCATATCGGTTCGGCGACCCATGAGACGCGGGAAGCCATGGCCCGGTGTGCGGTGGACAATCTGTTGGCGGCGCTGTCGGGGGAGCGACCAGGGAATCTGGTGAATGACAGGGCCTGGAAGGCTTGAGAATCTCTTTGCTTGTCAGGCCGCTTTCGCGAGCAGGCTCGCTCCCACATTTGATCTGCGGCGCTAACAAATCCACTGTGGGAGCGAGCCTGCTCGCGAAGAGGCCAGCACAGGCAACACACACCCAAGCCAGACAGCAGATCTATCAACAACACAATTCCACTGTGGGAGCGAGCCTGCTCGCGAAGAAGCCAGCACAGGCAACACACCCCCAAGCCAGACAGCAGATCTATCAACACCACAAACCCACTGTGGGAGATTCTATGTTGTAGGTAAATCCTACCGCCTTAGATTCGGTTGGTA
>NZ_JBSVWS010000280.1:0-4528 GCF_054071155.1 Pseudomonas sp. SDO5532_S415
CGGTCAACTGTGGGAGCGAGCCTGCTCGCGAAAGCGTCGCCATGACCTATACATGAATTACAGAGACCCAACATGAGATTGTCCCGCTTCTTCATCGACGCCCCCCTGAGCACCGGCGAGCACGAACTGCCCGAAGCCCAGGCCCATTACATCGGCCGCGTACTGCGCATGGCCGAGGGCGATGCGTTGCAACTGTTCGACGGTTCCGGCCATGAATTTCGCGGCACGCTGGTGGAAGTCGGCAAAAAACGCGTGGTCGTGCAGATCGACGAGCAGTTCACTGGCCAGGTGGAATCCCCGCTGCAGATTCATCTCGGCCAGGGCCTGTCCCGTGGCGAGCGCATGGACTGGGCGATTCAGAAAGCCACCGAATTGGGCGTCAGCGAAATCACCCCGATTTTCAGCGAGCGCTGCGAAGTCCGGCTCAAGGACGAACGCGCCGATAAACGCCTGCTGCACTGGCGCCAGGTGGCGATCAGTGCGTGCGAGCAGTGCGGGCGTTCCAGGGTGCCGGTGATTCATCCACCGATGGTATTGGCCGACTGGTTGAAACAGACCGAAGCGCAGCTGAAGCTGGTGCTGCACCCGGTGGCCGAACCATTGGTCAGTCATGCCAAGCCTTCGACCCTGGCGTTCCTGATTGGTCCGGAAGGTGGTTTATCGGATACGGAAGTGGATCAGGCCAAGGGGGCTGGTTTTCATGCTGCACGCCTTGGTCCGCGCGTGTTGCGGACTGAGACCGCGCCGGTGGTGGCGTTATCTGTGGCCCAGCAGCTTTGGGGTGATTTCTAGGGCCTCTTCACGAGCAAGCCCGCTCCCACAGTGAAACGCATTCCAATGTGGGAGCGAGCCTGCTCGCGAATGGCCGCGACACGGTCTAAAGGCTGACTTACTGCACCGGATCACTCACCGGCTTGGCGATGATCGCCTTGAGTTCGCTGGTCATCGGAAATTCCAGGTTCAAGCCTTTCGGTGGAATCGGCTGTTCGAACCAGCGCTGATAGATACCGTTGATCTCGCCCGAGCTATACAGATCACCCAACACCCCATTAACCAGCGCCAGGAATTGCGGGTCGTCCTTGCGCACCATGCAACTGTAGATTTCCCGCGACTGCTCCTCCCCGACCACCACCCACTTATGCGGATCGTGGGCCTTGGCGCGCTCGCCGTAGAGCAGTGCATCATCCATGTAGAACGCCGCCGCGCGGCCCGATTGCAGCATCTGGAACGCTTCGCCGTGATCTTTGGCGCTGATCACGAACATATCGATTTTGTTGTCGACGTTGTAGCTTTTCAGAAAACGCTCGTTGGTGGTGCCGGCGGTGGTGACCACGTTCTTGCCGCGCAGGTCGGCGAAGCGCTTGATGCCGCTATCCCTGGCCGTCAGCAGCTGGCCTTTGACGTAGATGAAGCCATAGGAAAACGCCACTTGCTTCTGGCGCTCGGCGGTCACGCCGGTGGAGCCGCACTCCAGGTCCACGGTGCCGTTCTGCACCAGTGGAATGCGGGTTTGCGAGGTCACCAGGTTGTACTTCACCTTGAGATCCGGCAGTGCCAGTTGTTGCTGGATGCGCTCGACAATCTTGCCCGCCAGATCCACTGAATAGCCCATCGGCTTGCCGGTGTGATCGCCCACATAAGAGAACGGCACCGACGCATCGCGATAGCCCAGGGTGATGCTGTTGGCGCTGGCGATCTTGCTCAATGTGCCGGTCAGTGGCGCTTCACTGGCCTGGACCTGACTACCGAGCAACAGCCCGAGGGTGCAGCCGAGCAACGTGATTTTTTGCATTGTTATTCTCCGTTGTGGGTGTTGGGTATTTCAGAGGCGTGCGGCGATGACGGTGATTTCCACGAGTACCTGCGCACGAGCCAGTTCGGCTTGCACCGTAGTGCGGCTCGGGGCCTGCCCCGGCGATAGCCAGGCCGACCAGACTTCGTTCATCGCGGCAAAATCCTCGGTGATGTTTTTCAGGTAAATGGTCGCGCTGAGCAGGTGATCCTTATCGCTGCCGGCTTCGGCCAGCAAGGCATCGATTTTCGCCAGCACTTCGCGGGTCTGGCCGCCGGCATCCACGGCATCGCCCGGCACCTGGCCGGAGAGAAACACCAGGTCGCCAAAGGTCACGGCGCCAGACAGGCGAGGGTTGCTGTGCAGTCGGGTAATGGTCATTGCAGTGTCCTCTTCAAAATGGAATTCAAGCGGCCCGGTGATTGAAGCCGTGCAGGTCGATGGAAGGTTGACGCTGGCCGATCAGCTCGCTGAGCAACCGACCGCTGCCACAGGCAAGGGTAAATCCGAGCGCGCCATGACCGAGGTTGAGCCACAGGTTGCGATAAGCCGTGGCACCGAGCAACGGCACACCACTGGGCGTCGCCGGACGCATGCCGGCCCACTCCACCGCCGACTCGTAGTTGCCGGCATTGGGGAAGGTGTCGCGCGCCTGGCGCTTGATCAGGGCCAGGCGTTCGGGATCGACAGCGGGGTCGAAACCGACGATATCGACCATCGCCGCCACCCGCCATTGCTCGCCGATACGGGCATAGACGATCTTGCGGTCGTAGTCAGTGATGCTTACCTCCGGCGCCCGGTGGCCGGCGCCGATGGGCACGGTCAGGCTGTAACCCTTCAGCGGATAAAGCGGCAGGCGCAGGCCCGGCAGCGCCAGCAGTGGACTGCGGTGGCCGGCGGCGATGACCAGTTGGTCAACGGCCATTACTTCCTCGCCCAGTTCGATGGCATTGACGCTGCCGTTGGCATGGCGAATCCCGGTCACCGCCTGGCCCAGGCGGAATTCGCAACGACCGGATGCTGTCAGCCGCGCCGCCAGTTGCTGGCAAAAACCGTGGCAATCGCCGACCTCTTCGTCCGGGGTGTAAATCGCGCCGACAAAGGGGGCATCGACCAGCGCTGGTTCAAGCGCTGCACACTCGATCGCCGACAACACCTGCTGCTGTTGCGGATCGGCCAGTTTTTTGCGCGCATGCTCGAAGCTGCCGGCGGTACGAAAGGTCACCAGTTTGCCGTTGCGCCGCCATTGGAAACCGGCCAGCCCATCGTCCTCGCGCCAGCTTTTCAATGTGCTCTGGCTCAACAGCGCCAGACGCAACAGGTGCCCAGCGTTTTCTCGGTTGACCGAGCTTCGGCAGGCAGCAAGGAATGACGCCATCCAGCGCCACTGCACCGGGTCCAGGCGCGGGCGCAGCTTCAAGGGCGAATCACCGCGCAGCATCCAGCCAATGGCTTGCAGCGGCACACCGGCATCGGCCAGCGGCGCAACATAGCGATAGGAGAGCTGGCCGCCATTGGCAAAACTGGTTTCGCTGCCCAGCGAGTCCCGGGCCTCGACCACCGTCACCTCGAAGCCGTCGCGCACCAGCGCATAGGCCGTTGCCAGACCAATCACGCCGCCGCCGATGATGCACACACGCTGAGCCATGTCCGTCCTTAAAACCGTTGTGAAGACGAAGCCGAGGTTAGAGCCGGATGACAGGAGGCGGACAATGAATAAAGATACCTGACCCATAAACAAAGGTTATGGACTTGCCATGCGTCTTCGCCACATCGAGATTTTCCAGGCTATCCGCCAGACCGGTTCCATCAGCGCGGCCGCGCAATTGCTGCACGTCTCGCAACCGGCGGTGACCAAGGTGCTGCAGCATGCCGAGCAGCAGTTGGGTTTCCCGTTGTTCTTGCGGGTACGCGGCAAGCTGCAGGCGACGCCGGAAGCATTGGAACTGGAGCGCGAAGTCGACAAGGTCAGCGAAAGCCTGCAAGGCGTGCGACGTCTGGCCCAGAGCCTGCGCCGCCAGCCGGGCCACAGCCTGCGCATCGGCGCTACTCCGGCGCTGGCCCTGTCATTGCTGCCGCCGGCCATTCACGAATGGACCGGGCGCTACCCGGACATCGCCTGCGAACTGTCCAGCGCCCATAGCCGCGAACTGGTGCAGAACCTGCTGATGCGCGAAGTGGATGTCGCCCTGACCTTGCAGCGGCCGGATCATCCTGGATTGAAGGCTCAGGCCCTGGCGTCGGGAGTGCTGGTGGCGTTGGCACCGAAGGGTTATTGGCCGGACGAGGACGTCGGCCAACCGCTGCCATTGATGGCCCTGGCCGGTGCGCCCTTGATTGGCCTGTCCAGCGCCGACCCGTTGGCCGCCCGGCTCGACAGCTACCTCGAAGCGGTCGAACCGCCGCCCCGGGTGCGCATCGCCGTGCAGACCTATTCACTGGCCCGGGCGATGGTGGAATCCGGTGCCGGACTGGCGGTGATCGACCCGTTCACGGCACTCGGTGCATCACCTGCCGCGACGACGATTCGCCCCTTGGCGCCGCCGCTGCCCATCACCCTGTACGCAGTGACCCGCGCCGCCGAACCACCGCCTCACACCTTGAACGACTTGTTGCAGATCTTCAGTCGCCGGGCCCAGGCACAACTGGATCGCCTTATCCCGACACCCTCTTGAATCCAATAAATACCCCCTGTGGGAGCGAGCCTGCTCGCGAAGGCGGTGGATCAGCCAACGA
>NZ_JBSVWS010000281.1:0-4485 GCF_054071155.1 Pseudomonas sp. SDO5532_S415
AGCCTGCTCGCGAAAGCGGAGTGTCAGGCAACATCTATGTTGAATGACAGATCGCATTCGCGAGCAGGCTCGCTCCCACAGGGGAATGGTGTTTTTTCAGTAATTTATGTAAGGCGACCCGATGACTTCAACGCGCACCTCAACTCCCCCCTCAGGCATGGTCAGGGTGCGCGGCGCCCGGGAACACAACCTCAAGAACATCGATGTCGATATCCCCCGCGATGCCCTGGTGGTGTTCACCGGGGTGTCGGGTTCGGGGAAGTCTTCCCTGGCGTTTTCGACCCTGTACGCCGAGGCGCAACGGCGTTATTTCGAGTCCGTGGCGCCTTATGCGCGGCGCCTGATCGATCAGGTCGGGGTGCCGGATGTCGACTCCATCGAAGGCTTGCCGCCGGCAGTGGCCTTGCAGCAACAACGGGGTACGCCGAGTACGCGTTCTTCGGTGGGCAGCGTCACGACCCTGTCGAGCCTGATCCGCATGCTGTATTCGCGCGCCGGCAGTTATCCGGCGGGGCAGCCAATGCTGTACGCCGAAGACTTTTCGCCGAACACACCCCAGGGCGCCTGCGCCGAATGCCATGGCCTGGGTCGGGTGTATGAAGTTACCGAAGCGCTGATGGTACCGGACCCGAGCCTGAGCATTCGCCAGCGTGCGGTCGCTTCCTGGCCATTGGCCTGGCAGGGCCAGAACCTGCGGGACATCCTCGTGACCATGGGCTACGACGTCGATATCCCTTGGCGTGAACTGCCGAAAAAACAGCGCGACTGGATTCTCTTCACCGAAGAAACCCCGACGGTGCCGGTGTATGCCGGGCTCACCCCGGAAGAAACCCGGGTCGCCCTCAAGCGCAAGATGGAGCCGAGTTACCAAGGCACCTTCACCGGCGCACGGCGCTACATCCTGCACACCTTCACCCATTCGCAAAGTGCGCTGATGAAGAAGCGCGTCTCGCAATTCATGCTCGGCAGCCCTTGCCCGTTGTGCGACGGCAAACGCCTCAAGCGCGAGGCCTTGTCGGTGACCTTCGCCGGCTACGACATCGGTGAGTTGTCGCAGATGCCATTGCTGCAAGTGGCCGACGTACTCAGGCCGGTGGCAGCCGAGCATTATCTGCAGGAGGGCGAGGAGGCGGGTGAGGTGCTGACCCACCGCCAGACCCGCGAAGCCCGAGAACAGCGCGTCGCCCACGGCGCCAGTGGCCACGCCAATGCGCCGGATGTACGGCATACACCGAACCTGTCGGTGGAAAAACGCCTGGCCGCGCAACGGATCGCCCAGGACCTGCTGGAGCGGGTCAGCACTCTGACCGATCTGGGCCTTGGTTACCTGGCACTGGAGCGCAGCACCCCGACACTGTCGTCCGGCGAATTGCAGCGCCTGCGCCTGGCAACGCAGTTGGGTTCGCAGCTGTTCGGTGTGATCTACGTGCTGGACGAACCTTCGGCCGGCTTGCACCCGGCCGATGGCGAGGCGTTGTTCGAGGCCCTGCAACGCTTGAAAGCCGCCGGCAACACCTTGTTCGTGGTCGAACACGACCTGGAAACCATGCGCCGCGCCGACTGGTTGATCGATGTCGGACCGGCGGCGGGTGAGCATGGCGGTCGGGTGCTGTACAGCGGCGCACCCATGGGGCTGGCCGATGTCACTGATTCACAAACCCGCGCTTATCTATTCGCCGGAAACATCGCCACATCCCGAACCTTGCGCAAGCCAAGCGATTGGCTGCGTCTGGAAGGCATCACCCGCAATAACCTGAACAACCTCGACGTCGAGTTTCCGCTGGGGTGTTTTACCGCGGTGACCGGGGTTTCGGGTTCGGGCAAATCCAGCCTGGTCAGCCAGGCCTTGCTGGAGCTGGTTGGCGCGCACCTCGGTCGCCCGTCCACTGACAGCGACTCGCAAGAGCCGAGCCTGGAAGACGATGCGCCGCAAGTCAGCGGTGGCCAGGTGACGGCGGGACTGGCGTCGATCAAACGTCTGGTGCAAGTCGACCAGAAACCCATCGGCCGCACCCCGCGCTCCAACCTGGCAACCTACACCGGGCTGTTCGACAACGTGCGCAAGCTCTACGCCGCCACGCCCGAGGCCCAGGCGGCGGGTTATGACGCCGGGCAGTTTTCCTTCAACGTCGCCAAGGGCCGCTGCCCGACCTGCGAAGGCGAGGGTTTTGTCAGCGTCGAGTTGCTGTTCATGCCCAGTGTCTATGCACCATGCCCGACCTGCCACGGCGCCCGCTACAACCCAGAAACCCTGGCAATCACCTGGCAGGGGCGCAACATTGCCCAGGTACTGCAACTGACCGTGGACCAGGCGGTCGAGGTCTTCGCCGAGCAAGCAGCCGTGCGTCGTTCGTTGGAGGTACTGCGCGATATCGGCCTGGGTTACCTGCGTCTCGGCCAACCGGCGACGGAGCTGTCCGGCGGCGAAGCCCAGCGCATCAAGCTGGCCACCGAGCTGCAACGCAATCAGCGCGGGGCGACGCTGTACGTGCTCGATGAACCCACCACCGGGTTGCACCCGCGGGACGTCGATCGCTTGCTTGAACAGTTGAACAACCTGGTGGAGGCGGGGCACACGGTGATCGTTGTCGAACATGAAATGCGCGTGGTGGCGCAGAGTGACTGGGTGATCGATATGGGTCCAGGGGCTGGGGATCAGGGGGGCAAGATTGTCGTGGCGGGCGCACCGCAGAAAGTGGCCAAGAGCAAAAAGAGCCGGACGGCGCCGTTCCTTGCCAGGACTTTGGGCTTGGCTTGAATGGGCAGTGAATCTGCTGGCCTCTTCGTCGGATCGCCGCCCGGAGCCGGCTCGCTCCCACAATGGGTCTTTGGCGTTCACAATTGTCCGGTAGGAGGCTGATGAAGGGAACGTTGACCGCGTCGTGACTTCGAAACTACAAGGCCCGAGTGTTTCGGCCGCGTACTTGCAGTGATGAACGAGGTTCTTATGAAAGAGAAAAATCTTGGCGAACCCCCGCAAAGCACCCCGGAGCCACAGAGCGGTGATACGGCGGTTGACCAGAAAAACCGCCATACCGATAACGACAATGAATTCAGTCCGGGCTTCAAGCCCAACCCGGATCGACCCAAGCCCAGCGATGACACCGATGCCGATATCGACACGGATGGTGGCTAGGTGGCGGACATAAAACTGGCAGGCAGACACAAAATATGTGGCGAGGGAGCTTGCTCCCGCTTGAGTGCGCAGCACTCACAAAAATCGCACTGAGATCGCAAAGGTTGTCAGATTTTTGGGGCTGCTCTGCGCAGCCCAGCGCGAGCAAGCTCGCTCGCCACAAGGATCACAGCTCCATTATTTGCCCGGATGGGCAGCCTGGAGTTTTTTCGCCATATCCAGATGTTTTTCCAGCCCAGGCAACATTTTCTGCGCAAAGCCTTTCAGCTCGGTAGCGCCTTTGGTTCTGTCATCCGTCACCGTGTTGGCTTGCTTCTCGAACAGCTCAATGGCGTCTTCGTGGGCCTTGACCTGATTGTTGGCGTAGGCCGCGTCGAAGGACTCGTCACGCATGTCGAGAATTTTTTCCTTGGCCTGCTTTACCAGCGTCGTGTCGTCTGGCACTTCGATGTCATTCTTTTTCGCGATGGTCGCCAGTTCATCGTTGGCCTTGCCATGGTCGGTGATCATCATGTTGGCGAATGCCTTGATGTCTGCCGATTGGCTCTTTTCCAGCGCCAGGCGGCTGGTTTCGATTTCCGCGATACCACCGGCGGCGGCCTTGTCGACAAAGTCGTTGGAGGTGGCTGCGAATGCCGTGCCGATGCTGGTACTCAAGGCAACGGCCAGAGCGAGGTGGCGCAAGTTGAATCCGTCCATAGGTGCTTCTCCACACAAGTGATCGAGGTGATCGTTAACCTGTGGAGGCTGGCGCCCGGGCAAAGGTTTTATCGTTTTTGATACAGGGCGACGAACGGACACCGCTGGTCAGACAGATGGTCGACAGAACCGGCCAACCAAGGCCATTCTGATAGTTGGCGAACGCAATCAGTCGCGTTTGCTACCGATTAACAAACGGAGGTGTTCCATGCCGGTGCCCCACGACCTTTTTCAGGATCTGAAACGCACGAAGGAAGAAATCCAGAAGAAACGCGCCGAGGATCCGTTACTGGATTCACTGATCAACAAGTATTCCCAGGCGGATAAAGCTGTGGTGGAGGCAGAGGAAGCCAAATCCAGCGATGACGCGGTGACCAAGCTCAAGGCGAAGCGCCTGGAGGTCAAGGACAAGATCGTCAAACAACTCCAGTCGTCGTCCTGATTCAGCGTAATGAGTCACCGACGACCGGTGATTGAACCGTTGGAACGGCGATTAAAACCGGCACCTCGAGTGTTCAGAGTCCGAACATCGGGCTCCATGCGAGGTGCCACATGAAGCAAAAATACCCCGCGAAAAAAACCAACAATCCCTGTGGGAGCGAGCCTGCTCGCGAAGACGGCGTGTCAGATACATCTGTGTCGACTGACAC
>NZ_JBSVWS010000282.1:0-4452 GCF_054071155.1 Pseudomonas sp. SDO5532_S415
GTCGCGAAGCGGCCCCAATAAAAGAAGGCCTGCTGCGCAGTCCAGCGGGAGCAAGCTCCCTCGCCACAATGGGTACACCAACATCAAATCATCACCCATAAAAAACCCGCATTTCTGCGGGTTTCTTGTGGAGCTGAAACGCTCAGGGCTTAGTTGACCTTGGCGTTCAACTCACCTTTCAGGTAACGCTGGAACATCGCTTCCAGCGAGATCGGCTTGATCTTCGAAGCATTACCGGCAGTACCAAACTGCTCATAACGCGCAATGCACACGTCACGCATGGCGGTCACGGTGGCGCCGAAGAATTTACGTGGGTCGAATTCGCTCGGGTTGGTGGCCATCAGGCGACGCATCGCACCGGTGGACGCCAGGCGCAGGTCGGTGTCGATGTTGACCTTGCGCACGCCGTGCTTGATGCCTTCGACGATTTCTTCAACCGGTACGCCGTAGGTCTCTTTGATGTCGCCGCCGTACTGGTTGATGATCGCCAGCCACTCTTGCGGAACCGAAGACGAACCGTGCATCACCAGGTGAGTGTTCGGAATGCGCTTGTGGATTTCCTTGATGCGGTCGATCGCCAGCACGTCGCCGGTAGGCGGCTTGGTGAACTTGTAGGCGCCGTGGCTGGTGCCGATGGCGATGGCCAGGGCATCGACCTGGGTGCGTTTGACGAAGTCAGCGGCTTCTTCCGGGTCGGTCAGCATCTGGCTGTGATCCAGAACGCCTTCAGCGCCGATACCGTCTTCTTCACCGGCCATACCGGTTTCCAGCGAACCCAGGCAACCCAGTTCGCCTTCTACCGAAACGCCACAGGCGTGAGCCATGGCCACGGTTTGTTGGGTAACGCGCACGTTGTAGTCGTAGTCGGTAGGGGTCTTGCCGTCTTCGCCCAGGGAACCGTCCATCATCACCGAGCTGAAGCCCAGTTGAATGGAGCGCTGGCAGACGTCAGGGCTGGTGCCGTGGTCCTGGTGCATGCACACCGGGATGTGCGGAAACTCTTCGATTGCCGCCAGGATCAGGTGACGCAGGAACGGCGCACCGGCGTATTTGCGAGCACCGGCCGAAGCCTGGACGATCACCGGGGAGTCAGTCTTGTCAGCGGCTTCCATGATGGCGCGCATCTGCTCAAGGTTGTTGACGTTGAAGGCTGGAACGCCGTAGCCGAACTCGGCTGCGTGGTCCAGCATCTGGCGCATGCTGATAAGTGCCATTGTGTGTGTGTCTCCCGGTTGAGGGTCGTTAATCGTGCCAGCCTGCCGTAGCGGCGGCGGCTATTCAAGTTATTGCAGATCGGGGGTTGAGCCCGGGCTGCGAATTCGGTGTTGCATCAATCTCAAATTCGACACCGACCCTGTGGGAGCGAGCCTGCTCGGGAAGGCGATCTTGAAGCCCACATCGCAGTGCCTGTCAGACCTCTTTCGCGAGCAGGCTCGCTCCCACATTGGGTCTCGTGTCAGCTATTGCGCTTTACAACCGCGGCCAATCAAATCATTGGTGGCGACCCAGTAAACCAGGCCTTCCTCACCTTTTACGTGAAACGCCAGCATGTCGTTGCTGTACAGCGCACCCGACGCACCCGGCTCCTGCTTCAAGCGATAGACCTGATCGGCACCGCCCAGACGTACATCGACTTCCTTGCGGCTGTCATCGGCGTAGCGCCAAAGCACTTTGGCCTGGCTGTCGCAGGTCCAGGTGGTCCAGCTGTCGGCCGCAGCGGACGACTGGAACGGGTTCAAGTTAGTGCATCCGGCCAGCAAAGCCAGCGCCGTAATGGCGATAAAACCTTTCATCCGTGTTCCTCGGCCGACAGCGCACGCCATCGGCACTGGGTAAAGAGTCAGACCCGTCAAGGACAACCATGTTCCTTGGCGGGGGTCTGTGTCTCGTATTTGTCCAGGCCGTCAGGCCCGGAACGCTTGTTGAGCACCGGATTGGTTTCCGCCTGCCAGTCGGCCTGGTAACAGCCATTCTGTGGTGCAGTCGGCGCAGGCTCCGGCGTGGCTTTCGGGTTACTCCCGCAAGCCACCAGCGAACCCGCGACGATCAACAGCGCTAACGTCTTGACCATGTAAACACTCCCTTGCCTGGTCAAACGGGCGGCCTCAGGCCTTGGCCCGGCTTTCCAGGACTTCAACGGCTGGCAGCACCTTGCCTTCGACGAACTCGAGGAACGCGCCGCCACCGGTAGAAATGTAGGAGATTTGCTCGGCAACGCCATACTTGTCGATGGCCGCCAGGGTGTCGCCGCCGCCAGCGATGGAGAACGCCGCGCTGTCCGCGATGGCTTGGGCCAGCACCTTGGTGCCGTTTCCGAACTGGTCGAACTCAAACACGCCGACCGGGCCGTTCCACAGGATGGTTTTCGACGATTTCAGCAGTTCGGCGAAATTCGCTGCGGTCTGCGGACCGATGTCCAGAATCATGTCATCGGCAGCGACGTCAGCGATCAGTTTCACGGTGGCCGCTGCGCTTTCGGCGAACTCCTTGGCAACCACCACATCCACTGGCAACGGAACGCTGACCTTGGCGGCGATGGCGCGGGCGGTGTCCAGCAGGTCTGGCTCGTACAGGGATTTGCCGACCGGGTGACCGGCAGCCGCCAGGAAGGTGTTGGCAATGCCGCCGCCGACGATCAACTGGTCGCAGATCTGGCTCAGGCTGTTCAGCACGTCGAGTTTGGTCGAAACCTTGGAACCGGCAACGATGGCAGCCATTGGCTTGGCCGGTGCACCCAGGGCCTTGCCCAGTGCGTCCAGTTCGGCGGCCAGCAGCGGGCCAGCAGCAGCGACCTTGGCGAACTTGGCTATACCATGCGTCGAACCCTCGGCGCGGTGTGCCGTGCCGAAGGCGTCCATCACGAACACGTCGCACAGGGCGGCGTATTGCTTGGCCAGTTCATCGGCGTTCTTTTTCTCGCCCTTGTTGAAGCGCACGTTTTCGAACAGCACGATGTCGCCGGCTTTCACGTCGACGCCACCCAGGTAATCGGCTACCAGCGGCACTTCACGCCCCAGCGCCTTGCTCAGGTAGTCGGCGACTGGCTTGAGGCTGTTCTCGGCGGAGAATTCGCCTTCGGTCGGACGGCCAAGGTGCGAGCAAACCATCACTGCCGCGCCTTTTTCCAGGGCCAGCTTGATGGTCGGCAGCGAAGCCAGGATTCGCGCATCGCTGGTGACTACACCGTCCTTGACTGGGACGTTGAGGTCTTCGCGGATCAGTACGCGCTTACCTTGCAGATCGAGGTCGGACATCTTCAACACGGTCATGGGTCGCATTTCCTGGGTTACTGATTTAGAGAGCAGTTGTTGGAGTCGCTGTTTGCAGATAGTGCTCTGCAACATCCAGCATTCTGTTGGCGAAACCCCATTCGTTGTCGAACCAGGCCAGGATGTTCACCAGCCGTGGGCCGGAAACGCGGGTCTGACTGGCATCGACGATCGCCGAATGTGGGTCGTGGTTAAAATCACAACTGGCGTGGGGCAACTCGGTATAGGCCAGAAGGCCTTTGAGCGGGCCGCTGGTGGCAGCCTCGCGCAGGATCCGGTTGACCTCGGTGGCGTCGGTGTCACTCACCGTCTGCATCGTGATATCGAGGCAGGACACGTTCACCGTCGGCACACGTACGGCTTTGGCCTGAATTCGCCCGGCAAGTTCCGGCAACAGGCGTTCGATGCCGCGCGCCAGACCGGTGGACACCGGAATCACCGACTGGAACGCCGAACGGGTGCGGCGCAGGTCTTCATGGTGATAGGCGTCGATCACCGGCTGATCGTTCATCGCCGAGTGAATCGTGGTGATCGATACATACTCCAGGCCGATAGCCTGATCCAGCAGGCGCAACAGCGGCACGCCGCAGTTGGTGGTGCAGGAGGCGTTGGACACCAGCAGTTCGTCACCGGTCAGGCAATCCTGGTTCACGCCGTAGACGATGGTGGCGTCGACATCCGCCTCGCTGGCCATCGGCTGCGAAAACAGCACGCGCGGCGCGCCCGCGTCGAGGAAACGCTGGCCGTCTTCACGGGTGTGATAAGCGCCAGAGCATTCCAGCACCAGATCGACGCCCAGCGACGCCCAATCGATGCCTTCGGGGGTGGCACTGCGCAATACCTTCACGCAGTCGCCATTGATATGCAGACAATCGCCGTCGACCTTCACCTCACCGGGAAAACGCCCGTGGGTGGAGTCGAAGCGTGTCAGGTATTCGATGCTGGCCATGTCGGCCAGATCGTTGATCGCGACAATTTCAAACCCGGCCTTCTCGCCTCGCTCGAACAACGCACGCAAGACGCAACGACCAATCCGGCCGTAGCCGTTGAGTGCAACTTTGTAGGGACGCGGTTGAGGCATGGGGGTTCTCGATTACCGTGGTGAATCTGTCACTGCAGCGTTGCCTGACCGACCGCTATCGCGGGCAAGCCCGCTCCCACAGGGTCGGCGAAGATCCTTGTG
>NZ_JBSVWS010000283.1:0-4309 GCF_054071155.1 Pseudomonas sp. SDO5532_S415
AGCCACATCCAAATTGAATGTGCCATCTCCTTCGCGAGCAGGCTCGCTCCCACAAGGGAAATGCGTTGTGCCCGAAGGCGCAGTCAGACCCTGACATCACCTCTCGGCCCGGCAATGGCCCAGATGATCAGGCCCAAAACCGGCAGCAGCAGGATCAACAGCACCCAGATGATTTTCATCCCGGTGGAGACGCCACTTTTCAGCACGTTGATGATGGCCCAGATGTCCAGGGCAAGAATGATCAGGCCGACCAGGCTGTTGAACGTGGAACCCATGGTGACGCTCCCAAAGAGTGGTATGCCCCCTTAGGATAGCCGGCCCGGACAAGGGTTCCGTTTTATTGACAGCTTTACCGTCTCAGACGTGGATGGCCACTTTCAAGGCTTCCAGGGCGGGCGCAGCCGCGATGCCGACTTCGGCGCACAACTCGAGTACCCGTGGCACGTCGTTGCCGTAGACCAGCACCACTTGCAGCTCGTCGTCGAGCAACTGACTGAAGTTCAGCAGTGTGTAACCACCGTTTTCCTTGTTCAGGCTGCTCATTTGCACCTGGATGCGATTGAGCGCGGTCAGGGCTTCGGTCTTGGCCAGTTGCTTGGGCTTGAGGTTGAACTCGACGCCCGGACCGAAGGAGGCGACGATCTGGGCGAACAGGTCCATGTACGTGTCGGCCTGGAACAGCACGGTTTCGGGCAGACTGCCGACGACCACCCACTCGCCCAGCGGAATCGGGAAAGTGTCGTCGTAGTTGATGTCCGGATTGGCGCTCAGAAAACCCTGTGGATCCGCGTACGCCTGGGCCGCTTCGTCAGCGACCTTGAGGATTTCGTCTTCACCCATGCACCCGGAGCTGATTTTGCTGATGAGTTCGACGAGTGCGGCTTTCATGGGGCAGATCCTGTAGCGAGGGAATTTTGAGGGCGCGAAGGATAACGCATTAATGGATGAATTGCGGACCTGAGGCAACAGACCTTCTGTGGCGAGGGAGCTTGCTCCCGCTGGGGTGCGAAGCGCCCCCAGAAACAGCGAGTGCGGTCATTCGGCTAGACCGCGTCTGTCGAGTTTACGACTGCTTCGCAGCCGAGCGGGAGCAAGCTCCCTCGCCACAGAGTTCAGACAGGGCGATTAACCCAGCAGTTTCTCCAGCTGTGCAACGGTATCGACCGCGCCCATGGTTTTCGCCGCATCCAACGCGGTAATGCCGTTGGCGTCCTTGGCTTTCGGGTCGGCGCCTTTGCTGATCAGGTAGTCGACGATGGCGACGCGATTGAACATCGCCGCCATCATCAACGCCGTACGCCCGTCGAACGACGAACCCTCGACCTGCGCGCCACCTTCAACCAGCGCCGTGACGACCGCCAGGTCGCCCTTGAAGGCAGCACCCGCGATCGGACTCTGACCGTTATCGTTGCGGATTTCCGGATCGGCCTTGTGTTCGAGCAGGACTTTCACGGTGTCCACATGGCCGTGGTACGCGGCCAGCATCAGCAAGGTGTCGCCCTTGTGATTGCGCAGGTTCGGCGGCAGGCCTTTGGTCAGCAGCGCAGCCATCATGGCCGCATCGCCCTCCCGCGCCTTGTTGAATACCTGTTCGGCAAACTCGGCAGCTTCTTCGGGGGTCATCTGGCGGCTTTTGTCTGACATTGAGCACTCCACATTCAATTATTCGCAAAGCCGACAGTTTCCCGAGCCACCCCGGCACTGTCACTTCTTTTTTCTGATGCGCGGCCATAGCCACATTCAATAACGATGCAAGCCACTGTGAATCTCGGCCAGCACCTGTTCGGTGACCTGCACATAAGTGTCGGTTCCCGGCAACCACGCATAGATCGGGTCATCGCCGGTTCGCCCCGGGTCAAACGCTTCGTCCTTGAGCCGGGTCTTCTGATACTTGAACGTCCCGGTGGTTTCCATTTTCACTTTCACCCGCAGGAACAACGGCACTGCATAGGCCGGAAGCTGCTGCCGGATAAACGCCAGCAATTCACTGAAGTCCAGGGTCGCCAGGGACTCGGCGGGCGTGATCGCCGCCATTCCGGCCCGGCCGTTGGTGTTGCGGATTTCCACGCCATAGGCCACGGCCTCGGAAATAAGCGGATGTTTCAGGAGCATGTTCTCGACTTCGGTGGTCGAGACGTTTTCCCCTTTCCAGCGGTAGGTGTCACCCAAACGATCGACAAACTGCGCGTGGCCAAAACCAATGTTGCGCAGCAGGTCGCCGGTGTTGAAATAACGGTCGCCCTTCACGAAGACGTCATGAAGCACGACTTTTTCGGTTTTCTGCGGGTCGGTGTAGCCATCCAGCGGCGCCTTGTCATCGATCCTGGCCAGCAAAAGCCCCTGCTCGCCTTTGCCAACCTTGCGCATGAAGCCATTGGCTTCACGGGTCGGCGCTCCACTGTCGTGGTCGTACGCCGCCAACTCCCAGGACATCAGGGAAAAACCGACGGTGTTGTCGAAATTCAGAATGTTGGTGAAACCGATATTGCCGTCGCTGGCGGCATACAGTTCGCAAATGTGGTTTACACCAAAGCGCGTCTTGAACTCACGCCAGGCACCGGGGCGCAGGCCGTTGCCGATCATCTTGATCACGCCGTGCTTGCTGTCGTCGGCACTGGGCGGTTGATCGATCAGATAACGACACAATTCGCCGACATAACCGATGGTGGTCGCGCGGTACTTGCGCACGTCGCTCCAGAACTGACTGGCGCTGAACTTGCGGCGGATGGCAAACCCCGAGGCACCGCTGATGGCCGAGCCCCAGCACACGCAAAGGCCGGTGGCGTGATACAGCGGCAAGGTGCAATAGACGACATCTTCCGGGCGCATATCCAGCGCAATCATCCCGAAGCTGGCGGAGCTGCGCATCCAGCGTCCGTGTTTGAACACCCCGGCCTTGGGCAAACCGGTGGTGCCCGAGGTGTAGATATAGAAACAGGGGTCGTCGAAGAAAACCTGCCGGCTGCTGACGGGGTTGGCACCGTCGGCGCCGACGCTGGACGTCATCAGATTGATGAAACCATCGGGGGCCATTCCAGGATGGCGGTAAGTGTCTTGATCGGCGACAAACCAGGTTCGTCCCGCCTCGATCGCCACCTGCTCGCGCACCGCCAGAAACGCCGGGACAAGCTCCTCGCCGACCACAATGGCGGCCGGTGTCACCAGATTCAGGCTATGGACCAGGGTGTCGCGGGTCAGCGACGTGTTGAGCAAGGCACTGATCGCGCCAACCTTGGCCACTGCCAGTATCGTCACCAACAGCTCCGGGCGGTTTTCGATGAATACCGCCACCACATCGCCCTTGCCGATGCCTTGCTCGATCAGGTAATGGGCAATGCGATTGGCCCACTGATTGGCCTGTGCATAAGTCAGCGACACCTCGCCGTACAGTAATGCCGGGCCATCAGGATTGCGCAGGGTTGCCTGCTCGAAACTCCAGCCCAGGCCACACGGTTGGGTCGGATCCTTGACATTGGCGAGCTTCATTCCCTTGACCACCCGTGGCAGGGCTTTGGCAATGGAAGGCAGCTTGCGGAGCATCATGCCCCAGGTAATCGTGTCGCTCGAGGTGCGGCTCATGGTTGCTCCCGTTCGATCTTTTTATTGTCGGGCGGCGCTGATTGAAGCCCGAAAATACGTCAACGGTTCTGGAGCTGTACACGCGGTTTTTGAAATGTTTTGTATCTGCGACGCCGGTGTTGGAAATCGCGAGCACCGGCACACAAAATGGTTCCATCGAATCGCCGACGACCCCGCAAAATGCAGGATGCACGATGGCCATTCTTGCAAATTGCACGAAAATGAAAAACAGCTAAAAAATTAAATCATTGTTTTTAAAGGATATTTTTCAGAATCGGGTACTGGCACAATCACTGCAACGCTCTGTGCATGCTTGCCATTCAAGTACTCACGGAGCTGATAGACATGAGCCTGATCCAGGAAAAATTTTCATCCTTGTTCTCCAACTTCGAAGTCACCACCCAGGCACGACCTGACGGCGGAATCCTGCTGACTCTGAGCGCAGAAGGAAAAGTCTTCAAACGCTCGATTTCCTATCAGCAATTGCACAATGGCGATCAATTGTCGTGGGTCATCAGCGCCATTCGCCGCGACCTGGCGGAGCAGGCCAGCGAACTGCCGCAGATTTCCATGCTGCAAAGCCAGCAGCGGTTTGCGTTGCCGACTTACCACTCGGCGTAAAGCTTCACCCAAGGACTATCGGATTTCCGATTCCCTGTAGGAGCGAGCTTGCTCGCGATGGTCGCAAGTACGCCGCTGGGCATCAGGTCTCCAGCGTTATCGTTCACGA
>NZ_JBSVWS010000284.1:0-4286 GCF_054071155.1 Pseudomonas sp. SDO5532_S415
GCCTTCGCCGGCAAGCCTGACTCCGACGAAAAGCGATCGCATCACTGTGCTTCGGTCGGCCGCTGTTCCTTGCGCAGCGGCTGGCGCATCACCGGGGCGGTCCACACCTGGCTGCGGTCTTCGCTGGGCGGACAGCCGAAGCGTGCGCGGTAGGTGCGGGAAAAGTGTTCCAGCGAACCGAACCCGGAACAGGCCGCCACTTGTGCCACGCTCAGGCGCGTCTGTTGCAGCAAACTGTGGGCCTTGGCCAGCCGCAAGGTGATGTAGTACTTGAGCGGTGACAGACCGGTCTGGTGCTTGAATTGCCGCTCCAGTTGCCGACGCGACAACCCGACCTGGCCGGCAATCGCCTCGCAATCCAGCGGTTCCTCCAGGGCCTTTTCCATCAACTGCACGGCGCGGCGAATCTTGCTGCCGTACAGGCCGGTGTTGGTCAGGCCGCCGTCGAGCTGATTGTCCGCCGGCGCACGCACCTGGCCCATCAACAGGTGCATGCCGATTTCCCGTGCCAGCTCGCTGTCGATGCTCTGGCCGATCCAGCCGAGCAGCATGTCCAGCGTCGTTGTCGCGCCGGCACAGGTCATGCGCTGGCGTTCCAGGGTGTAGAGCTGAGGCTTGGCATGGACCCGCGGATAGCTTTCCTGAAAACCCTGCAGATTGTCCCAATGCACGGCGGCTTCATAACCATCAAGCACGCCAGCGGCAGCCAGTAACTCGGTGCCGGTTTCCACGCCCATCAACACCGCGCCGAACAGTGCCTGTTTGCGCAGCCAGCTCTTGAGCGCCAGATTGCGACTGTGTTTGTGCACATCGAAACTGGCAATCACCAGGCACACATCAAACCCCTGGTCGGCCTTCAAACCATCGTTGGCGACGGTGGTCAGGCCGTTGCTGGCCTGCACCGGCTCGCCATCGAGCGACAACAGCGACCACTGGAACAATTGGCGCTGACTCAACCAGTTGGCAATCGCCAAGGGCTCCAGCACGGCGGCCAGGCCGAAGTTGGAAAACGACGGCAACAGCAACACCGCCACGCGCATGGGCGCGACATCGCCGCGCCGCCAGGTGAATCGGTTTTCTGTATGACTGGACGACTGACTGCTCATGACTGATCTCTATCGTTGCCGTGTCTGCCATTGCGGATGAATCCATACCGGCGCCTCGGAGGGCGGCAAGGGTTGCCTGCCGCGAATCATGTCGCTGGCCTTTTCCGCGATCATCACCGTCGGCGCGTTGGTGTTGCCGCTGACAATCACCGGCATGATCGAAGCGTCCACCACCCGCAAGCCATCGAGGCCATGCACGCGCAGTTGCGGGTCGACCACCGCTTCGGCATCGCTCGACGGCCCCATCTTGCAAGTACCGCTGGCATGGTAGCCGGTTTCCGTGACTTGCCTGGCCCAGGCATCCAGCGCTTCGTCACTTTGCGCGTGCGGGCCGGGCACCAGTTCCTCGCCCCTGAACGCGGCCATGGCCGGTTGCGCGATGATCTCGCGCACCAATCGCGCACCGGCGCGCATGTCAGCTCGATCCTGCTCGGTTTTCAGATAATTGAACAGGATGCGCGGTGGCTGTCGAGGGTCGGCGCTATTGAGGGTGACGCTGCCCAGGCTGGTGGGGCGCATCAGGTCGATATGGATCTGGAAGGCGTGGTCCGGCACCAGATCGACACTGCCGGGTTTTACCGCCAGCGGCATGAAGGTCAGTTGCAGGTCGGGGTGTTCGACCCCGGCCCGGGAGCGAATGAACGCCCCGGCTTCGAAATGGTTGCTCGCCGCCAGCCCGTCGTGGGTGACGAACCAGCGTGCGCCTATCCACCATTTGCCCGGCGCGGTGGTCCAGGGATACAGCGACACCGGTTTCTTGCACAGGTACTGCACGACGGTGTCGGGATGGTCGTTGAGGCGCCGGCCGACACCGGGCAGGTCATGTTTGACTGTGATGCCGAGGTCGCGCAGTTCCGCCGCCGGGCCTACACCAGACAGCAGCAACAGCTGTGGGGAATTGATCGCACCGGCGGTCAGCAGCACTTCGCGGCGGGCTTGGGCGGTGTGGATTTCGCCGTTCTGTTCGTACTCGATGCCGATGGCGCGTCGGTCGTCGAACAGAATGCGCAACGCCAGTGCGTCGGTGTGCACCTGCACATTGCCCCGGCCCAGCGCTTCGCGCAGATAACCGCGCGAAGTGCTCCAGCGACGGCCGTTGCGGGTGGTGCGGTCCACCGGGCCGAAGGCTTCCTGGCGATAACCGTTCAGGTCGCTGCTCAAGCCATACCCGGCCTCGACACCGGCTGCGAGAAACGCCGCGCACAATGGCGTTTGCGTATCGCCGGGGGTGACATGCAGATGCCCGGTCGCCCCGCGGTAATCGTCCGCGCCGTCGGCATGGTTCTGCGCACGTTTGAAATACGGCAGCACTTCTTGATAACGCCAGCCTTCGCAACCCTGTTCGGCCCAGGCGTCGTAATCCCGGGCATGGCCGCGGATGTAAACCATGCCATTGATCGACGACGAACCGCCCAGAGTCCGGCCTCGCGGCGTGCCGATGCGACGACCGTCCAGGTACGGTTCAGGCTCTGAGCTATAGCTCCAGTTGTAGCGTGTGCCACCGACCACCATCCCCACCGCGGACGGCATGTCGATGGTCCAGCTCTTGTCCGCAGGCCCGGCCTCCAGCAGCAGAATCCGCACCGCCGGATCTTCGCCCAGGCGGTTGGCCAGCACGCAGCCCGCAGAGCCTGCGCCCACAATCAGGTAATCAAACTCATGGTTGGCCATGGTTCGGGGTGCTCCTTCAATGAAAGGTCACAACACAAATCCCTTGTGGGAGCGAGCCTGCTCGCGAAAGCGGTGTATCAGTCAACATCGATGTTGAATGTTATGGCCTCTTCGCGAGCAGGCTCGCTCCCACAGGGATTGTGGTTGGCTTAGATCACGGACTTACCGTGAATCCCGTTAAACACCAACCGATGAAAGTGATGCACCAGATGCTCGCTCTCGTTGCTGCGCTGGGCGTCGATCATGTAGCGGCCCTGGTCGTAGCCCAGCGAATGCAGGCCTTTCTGCACCGAGATGTTCAGCGCGATGTCCTCCGGTCCCAGGTCCTCGTTCATCCACTTCATGCAGGACTCGGTGACCTGTGCGGTCTCGGCATTGTTGGAGTAGTAACCAAACCGCAGCAGCGAGCGCTCGGCGTCCAGCGGAATCATGATGAACGAGCCCAGGAACTCCGAGAACGGGAAGGTGTAGAAGGTGTTGTTCGGCCACATGCCGATGTTGAAGAAGCATTCGTCCGGGTTGAGATCCTTGCGCAATGGCACACCGTAGGCTTCGGTCACGGTAAGGTTGGCCGGGGCGATGTAGGTCCACCAGTTGTCGCGTTTGGTCAGCTGGTATCCCTTGAAGTCGATCAGCTTGGCCAGGTCGATATGGCAGGGCCCCGACAACTTGAAGTGATAGCCCTCGATGGAGTTGTCCATGATCACCTTCCAGTTGGCCGGCACGATCACGTCCTGTTCTTCGATCAGGCGCATGTTGGCCAGGTCCGGGAACACCCGGCGCATTTCTTCGTCGGCACCGGGGAACAAATCCCGCAGCGACGGCGCCGCCGGGTCGAGGTTGAAGTAGATGAAGCCGCCCATTTCCTCGGTGCGGATCTGCGGAATGTTGAACTGCTGCAACTCGAAGTTTTTCATCTTCTCGCAACGGGGCGCGCTGCGCAGGCTGCCGTCCATTTCGTAGCACCACGAGTGATAGGCACAACGCACCACGCCGCCGGTGGTGCCGCGACGTTCCTCAAGCAGACGATTGCCGCGATGCTGGCAGACGTTGTGGAACGCATGGATCTGCCCCTGACGATTCTTCGCCACCACCACGCTCTGGTCGAACAGATCCGTCACCACGAACTGACCCGGCTCGGCAAACTCGCTGACGTGCCCGGCCACATGCCAGGCGTGCATGAAAATGTTGTCGCGCTCGGCCTTGAACAGGGTCTCATCGTAGAAGTAACGCGAGGGCAGGGTGAAGGCTTCTTCCGGGTCCTGATGATCCCAGCCGTCGATCGAGCTTTGTGCTTTGAGGTTCTGGACATTTTGCATCGGGGCGATCTCCTCGGTGACTGGCGCCGCACGGTACGGCTTGGTTGTGGGACCTAATCTAGGGGGCGGGGAGGAGGGCGGATTGATGTAAAGCGACCAGTTGCAGGGTGAAAACATCAAGGCGAGGATCGTCTCAGGGCGAAAAGATCGCAGCCTTCGGCAGCTCCTACACAGGCGGCGTACACCTGTA
>NZ_JBSVWS010000285.1:0-4286 GCF_054071155.1 Pseudomonas sp. SDO5532_S415
CCCGTCCGGTTGCGCAGCAGCCGTCGCTTTTGGGACGGCTTCGCCGTCCAACGGGAGCAAGCTCCCTCGCCACAGGTTTGGCATCAGACAGGCGCCAACCCGAAAAACGCCTGTATCAAGCGCAACTCCCGCCGCCGCTCCATGCACCCCATCATGTGCCGGTTCACCAGACCCTCGCCAATGAGCGGCACCGCCGCCACTCGCGGATCGTGGCTGACTTCCACCGACGACACCACGCCCACCCCCAACTCCGCCGCCACCGCCTCGGTCACCGCTTCGCGACTGTCCAGCTCCAGCAACACCCGTGGATTTACGTTGGCCCGGTCACAGGCCTCATCGAAAGTACGCCGGGTGATCGAGGTCGGCTCACGCAACACCATGATCACCTGGTCCAGTTCCTTGAGCGGTACGCCCTTGGTCCTGCGCGCCCACGGATGCCCGTCCGGCACCAGCGCGCAAATGCGTGATTCGCTCAAAGCTTGCAGGTGCAGGCCCTTGCGCGGTTCGACTTCAGTCAGCACCGCCACATCGGCATGCTCGGACAACAGCGCCGCCAGGGTTTCCTGGGCATTGCCCAGACGCAAGTTCACGGTGATCCCCGGGTAACGCGCGCGCAGGCTCGCCAGCATCGGCATGACCATGTGCGGACCGTCCGCCGCCACTTCCAGGCGCCCGGTGAGCAACTGCCGGTTGGCTTCCAGCATCACCTGCGCTTCTTCGGCCAGGCCGAACATCGCCCGGGTGATCGCCGCCAGTTTGGTGCCCTCTTCCGTCAGCTCCACCCGTCGCGCCGTGCGGCGTAACAAGGTGATCTGGTAGTGCTCTTCCAGCGCCTTGATATGCCCGGTGACCGCCGGCTGGCTGATGAACAGCCGGGCGGCCGCCCGGGTGAAGCTGCCCTCGCGGGCCACGGCATCGAAGGCGCGGAGCTGAAACAGATTCATGAATAAGCCTCACTGATGGCTGGCATAACAATAAACAATTTGATTGATAACTCGGCAAATTGCAATTTAAGCCCCGTAGCTTCAGCCCATCGATTACGAGGACACGAGAATGAGTACTGCCGCACCCATCCTGCTCACCCCCGGCCCGTTGACCACGTCGCTCCGCACCCGTCAGGCGATGATGGTTGACTGGGGTTCATGGGATGACCGCTTCAATCAACTGACCGCCAGCCTTTGCGAACAACTGCTGGCGATCATCAACGGTGCCGCCAGCCACCATTGCGTGCCCCTGCAAGGCAGCGGCACCTTCGCGGTGGAAGCGGCCATCGGCACCCTGGTGCCTCGCGATGGCAAAGTCCTGGTGCTGATCAACGGTGCCTACGGCAAACGCCTGGCGAAAATCTGCGAGGTGCTCGGCCGCTCGTTCAGTACCTTCGAAACCGCCGAAGACGAACCGACCACCGCCGCCGACATCGACCGCCTGCTGCGGGCCGATGCCGGCATCACTCACGTTGCCCTGATCCACTGCGAAACCAGCACCGGCATCCTCAATCCACTGCCGGAAATCGCCCAGGTCGTCGAGCAACATGGCAAAAGTCTGATCATCGACGCCATGAGTTCCTTCGGCGCCCTGCCGGTGGACGCGCAACAGGTGCCGTTCGACGCGCTGATCGCTGCTTCCGGCAAATGCCTGGAAGGTGTGCCGGGTATGGGTTTTGTCTTCGCTCGCAAGGAAGCCCTGGCCAATGCCGCCGGCAACTCGCATTCCCTGGCGATGGACCTGTTCGACCAGCACGCCTACATGATGAAAACCGGCCAGTGGCGCTTCACTCCGCCGACCCATGTGGTCGCGGCGCTGCACGAAGCCCTGCTGCAATACAACGAAGAAGGCGGCCTGCCGGCGCGGCATGCGCGGTACGCCGCCAACTGCCAGGCGCTGATGGAAGAGATGGCCAGGCTGGGGTTGCGCAGCTTCCTGCCAGCCGCGATCCAGGCACCGATCATCGCTACCTTCCACGCCCCGAAAGACCCGCGCTACCAATTCAAGGAGTTTTACGAGCGGGTCAAGGCCAAGGGTTACATCCTCTACCCCGGCAAACTGACCCAGGTTGAAACCTTTCGCGTCGGCTGCATCGGCCATGTCCAACCGGCCGAAATGCGTGAAGCCGTGGCGGCCATCGGCGAAGTCTTGCGCGAGATGGAAGTACTCGAAATCTAAACCACCTCGATCTCTGTGGGAGCGGGCTTGCCCGCGATAGCGGTCTGACATTCACCCTCGATGTCGACTGAACAGGCCTCATCGCGGGCAAGCCCGCTCCCACAGGTCAACCGAACTCTCGAATAGCTTGTACTAACAGGAATTTGATCACCATGAACTACACCAACCCAACCAAACTCCAGGCCGCCATCCTCGACTGGGCCGGCACCGTGGTCGATTTCGGTTCTTTCGCACCGACGCAGATTTTTGTCGAAGCCTTCGCCGAATTCGACGTCCAGGTTTCCATCGACGAAGCCCGTGGTCCGATGGGTATGGGCAAGTGGGACCACATCCGCACCCTGTGCGATCAACCTGAAGTCGCCGAGCGATATCGCAAAGTGTTCGGCCGCACGCCGACCGACGATGACGTCACCGCCATCTACCAGCGCTTCATGCCGCTGCAGATCGAGAAAATCGCCGAGCATTCCGCACTGATTCCGGGTGCCCTGGACACCATCGCCAACCTGCGCCGGCAAGGAATCAAGATCGGGTCCTGCTCCGGCTACCCGAAGCAGGTCATGGACAAGGTGGTCGAACTGGCCGCCACCAACGGTTACATCGCCGACCACGTGGTCGCCACCGACGAAGTGCCCAATGGCCGCCCATGGCCGGCCCAGGCCCTGGCCAACGTGATCGCCCTGGGCATCGACGACGTCGCCGCCTGCGTGAAGATCGACGACACCGTGCCGGGCATTCTCGAAGGTCGCCGCGCGGGTATGTGGACCGTGGCGCTGATCTGCTCGGGCAACGCGCTGGGCCTGGACTACGAGGGCTATCGTGCGCTGGGCAGCGACAAACTGGACAGCGAGCGCAAACGCATCCACCGGATGTTCGAAGGCTCGCGGCCGCACTACATGATCGACACCATCACTGACCTGCCGGAAGTGATCGCCGACATTAACAAACGCCTGGCCAACGGCGAGATGCCACAGACCAACTGATTCCCCCTCTACCTTTGGGAGCGAGCCTGCTCGCGAAGTGACCGTGTCAGTCAACATCAAGACGTCTGACACACCGCTTTCGCGAGCAGGCTCGCTCCCACAGCGGATTGCAGTGCTTTTCAGGCTGGTAGACTGAACCCCCGTCGCCCCTGCAAGCCGCCGGTATGGATAAACACCAGACGCGTGCCTCGGGCAAACGTCCCCGCCTCGACTTGCTCTCTGAGCGCCAGCAGCGCTTTTGCGGTGTACAGCGGTTCCAGGGGAACGCCAGTGACTTGTTCGGTCTGCTCGATGAATTCGAGTAACAGCCGATCGACTTTGGCAAAGCCGCCACGACTCGCGTCGAACAGTTGATAATCCGGGGCGGTTACGCCCGCCTCTTCCACGATGTTCTCGACCCGCTCAGCAACGCCATGATCATCGGGCACCGCCAGCGCACCGTATACCTTGTGCTCGCCCGCTTCGGCCAGTACAAGGCCGGCGAGCGTCGTGCCCGTTCCGCAGGCCAGCCACCAACCGTCATAGTCGCTCCACTCCAGGCTGTTCAGTTGCTCGCGGACCATGGTCATGAGCTGCATGCAGCCCTTTGCGCCCTGCCAACCGCCACCCCCTTCCGGGACCGCCAACAGGCCGGGATACTGTGCCTGCCACGGCTCCCAGAAACCCGCTTGGTGCCGCGCGCGATAGCCGCCATAACCCAGCCAATGCAGACGCATGCCGAACGCCTGCAAATCCCTTACCGTGGGTGTTTCCTGAGGATGCCCGCGCAACAGCCCGACCGTGGAAAAACCAAACCGCTTGCCGGCAGCCGCCAGCGCATGAAGGTGATTGGAGTGAGCCCCGCCCAGACTGATGATGCCTTCGGCACCGCACAGGTCGGCGGCCTTGAGATGTTCGATGAGCTTGAACCACTTGTTGCCGCTGATCAGTGGGTCGATCAGGTCCAGGCGCAGGATGGCGACTTCGATGCCGGCGGTTTTTAGCCAGTCGAGATGGAAGGGGTTGAGGGGGGCTTTGGGTAGCCAGTCGGAAGGAGAAAAAACCATCAGCGTCATTCAGCTCATAAAGAGCCTGCATTCTAGTCGCCTATAGGACGCCTTCGCGAGCAGGCTCGCTCCCACATTTGATCTTCGGTGCTACCAA
>NZ_JBSVWS010000286.1:0-4277 GCF_054071155.1 Pseudomonas sp. SDO5532_S415
AGATCCCCTGTGGGAGCGGGCTTGCTCGCGAAGACGGCGGCAGATGCACCAGAGATGGAGGCTGACAGACTGTTTTCGCGAGCAGGCTCGCTCCCACAGGGGATTGGGTTTCTGCAGATGGAATGGGTGTTCATATCACTCGTCCTGGTTCGCGGTTGATGTGCTGCCCGGCTTCAAGCAAGGTCGAACACGCACGCACCCGGCGACCATCGCCCAGCCGCACCCAACAGTCCTGGCAGGCGCCCATCAGGCAGAAACCGGCGCGGGGTTCGGCGCTGAAGTCGCTGCCGCGCAGGTGTTCGCTTAAGGTCAGTACTGCCGTCAGCACGGTGTCGCCGAGCAGGCCGCTGGCCGGTTGGCCGTCGAGGGTAAAGTCCAGGGCCGGGCGATCGCCTTCGGCCAGTCGTTTCAGCAGAGCCATGGCGCCCTCATTGTTTGCCCACCAGAACCCGATCCAGGCCATAGACCCGGTCGAGCAGAATCATGGTCAGCGCGGTCAGCGCAATGACCAGCGCCGACACCGCCGCCATCATCGGATCGATGGATTCGGTGGCGTAGACGTACATGCGCACCGGCAAGGTTTGGGTGGCCGGCGAGGTGACGAAGATCGACAGGGTGACCTCGTCGAAACTGTTGATGAACGCCAGCAACCACCCGCCGGCGACCCCCGGCAGAATCATCGGCAAGGTGATCTGGCGGAACAGCGTGAAGCGCCCGGCACCCAAGGATTGCGCGGCGTGTTCGGCGCTGCGGTCCAGACCAATGGCCGAGGCCAGCACCAACCGCAGTACATACGGAGTGATCACCAGCACATGGGCGAAGATCAGCCAGGCGAAGCTGCCGTTGACCCCCATCAGCGCAAACAAACGCAGCAACGCCACCCCCAGTACCAGGTGCGGAATGATGATCGGTGACAGAAACAGCCCGTTGAGAAAGTCCCGGCCGGGAAACTCGAAGCGGGTGATCGCCAGCGCCGCTGGCACCGCAATCAGCGTCGCCAGCGAGGCCGCACTGAACGCCAGGATCAGGCTGTTGTAGAACGCATCGACAAAGTCGGCGCGTTCGAACACAGCCCGGAACCAGCGCAGGGAAAACTCCGTGGTCGGCAGGCTCAGGGTGTTCTCCGGGGTGAAGGCCACCAGGCACACCACCACCAGCGGTGCGAGCATGAACAATACCATCAGGGTGTGAAACAGCAGGGCGAGAGGACCGTTCCTGGACATGACGAATTATCCCAATGACTTCTTGTAGCGGCCTTCGATCATGCGATTCCACGACAGCATGATCAGCAGGTTGATGAGCAGCAGGGCCACGGCGATCGCCGCGCCCATTGGCCAGTTGAGTTCCGACAGGTACTGGTCGTAGATCAGCGTGGCGACCATCTTCAGGCGGCGTCCGCCGAGCAGGCCGGGAATGGCGAAGGAGCTGGCGGCAAGGCCGAACACGATCAAGGTGCCGGACAAGATGCCGGGCATGACTTGAGGCAACACCACTTTGCGAATCACCGTGAAATGGCTGGCGCCCAGTGACAGCGCGGCGTGTTCGGCGGCCGGGTCAAGTTTTTGCAGCGAGGTCCAGACCGGGATGATCATGAACGGCAGCATCACGTGAACCAGCGCAATCACCACCGCGAACGGCGTGTAGAGCAGCTTCATCGGCGAGCCGCCGAAGGCTTGCAGGGTCTGGTTGACCAGGCCGTCGGCGCCGAGCAGCAGGCTCCAGCCGAAGGCGCGCACCACCACCGAAATCAGCAGCGGGGTGAGGATCAGGATCAGGAAAATCGAGCGCCACGGGGTACCCATACGGCTGAGGATGTAGGCCTCGGGCACGCCGATCAGCACGCAAAGCAGAGTGGTCAGTGCGCTGATCCACAGGGTTCGCAGAAAGATCTCGTAGAAATACGGATCGCCCAACAGACTGCCGTAGTGGTCAACGGTGTAGGCGTCCCCGTTGATCCCCGAGCTGTAGTCGAAAACGTTGAACGACAACACCAGGGTCAGCGCCAGCGGGATCACCAACAGCCCGAGGTACAAGGCCAGGGCCGGTGCCGACAGCCAGTAACCCTGGCGCCCCTGGCGGATGGCGGCGAGCGTACTCATGCCGTCACCTCGTCGGCAGTCAGCACCCGCAAAAGCGCCGTGTCCCAATCCAGACCCACCGCCGTGCCTTCATTCAGCGGCGCCGAGCCGTCGTTGCGGCGCACCACGCACAGCTCGCCCAGGGTCGTCGACACGCCGTACAGCCATTGACTGCCAAGAAAGAAGCGGCTGCTGACCTTGCCTTGCAGACGCCCGTGGCCTGCGTCGCGCAGATCGATTTTTTCCGGACGCAGGCTCAGAGTCAGCTCGCCATCGCCACGGCTGCACACCTGAACCACGCCAGCGCTGTCGCGTTCACCGGGCAGCAGATTGGCCTTGCCGACGAATCCGGAAATAAATTCGGTGCGCGGGTGTTCGTAGAGGGTGTAAGGCGCGTCGATCTGGGTGATGCGCCCGGCCTGCATCACCACCACGCGGTCGCTGATGGACAGTGCTTCGGACTGGTCGTGGGTGACCATCAGCGTGGTGATGCCGACTTCACGCTGGATGCGGCGGATTTCGAACTGCATCTCTTCGCGCAGGTTGGCGTCGAGGTTGGACAGCGGCTCATCGAGCAACAACACCGGCGGCTGGATCACCAGCGCCCGGGCCAGGGCAACACGCTGACGCTGGCCGCCGGAAAGCTCCCGTGGGTAACGCTCGGCGTGCTGGTGCAGGCGTACCAGTTTCAGCACTCGCTCGACTCGCTGCTGGAGCTCGGCATTTGGCACCTTGCGCATGCGCAGGCCGAAGGCGACGTTGTCCTTGACGGTCATGTGCGGGAACAGCGCGTAGCTCTGGAATACCACGCCCAGGCCACGGCTGGCGGGTTTGGCGTGGGTGATGTCGCGACCGTCGAGCACGATGCGCCCGCTGGTGACTTCGACGAAGCCGGCGATCATTTGCAGGGTGGTGGTTTTACCGCATCCGGAGGGTCCGAGCAGGGAAACGAATTCGCCTTTCTCCACCGAGAGGTCGGTGGCGACCACGGCGTCGATTTCACCGTAGCGTTTGCCGAGTTTTTCAAGTTGCACAAAAGCCATGACTGCGCCTCCACCTGAGATTGTTATGCGTCGCCCGAAGGCGCGCTTTTTTGTATGGGCAGATACGAAAGGGTGTTGCCGGGGTGCGTTGGCGCTCGACTTGAGTCGGCTGCCGTTGTTGTTCGAATCGCCCCTGTATGGACGCAGATTAGGACGAAGACTAGGATGGGCTCAATGGCCTATTTCACTGAATCGACCACTATTTTCAGTTTCATTCGGTGAGTAAATTAAATAGCGAGAAAACTCATGTCATATTCCATTGAGCGGAATGAAAACAAAAATGAAGTCGGTGTGGGCGCTGTCTCAAGGCTGTTTGCGGTGTTGCGGGCGCTGGGCGATACCGTCGAAGGCGGCGAACGCGTGACGCAACTGGCGCAGCACATCGGCTTGTCGCAACCGACCACTCACCGCTTGCTGCGCAGCCTGATGGACGAGGGCATGGTCGAACAGGATGCGCGCAGCAAACGCTATCGGCTGAGCCTGGATTTTTTCGCCCTGGCTGCCCGCGCAGGCAACAGCGGCAACCTGCGCGAACTGGTGCGCCCGGCATTGCTGCGGCTGTCAGCGTCGTTGGGCGATTCGCTGTTCCTGCTGGCGCGTAGCGGCTTCGATGCGATTTGCCTGGACCGCAGTGAAGGACCGTTTCCGATCCGCACCTTCACCGGTGATATCGGTGGCCGAGTGGCACTGGGTGTGGGGCAGGGTAGCCTGGCGATTCTGGCGTTTCTGCCGGAGGAGGAACGCGACACGGTGATTCACTACAACTTGCCGCGGCTCAAGGATTTCCATCTGTACGACGAGGTGTTCCTGCGTTCGGAAGTCGAGAACGTGCGCAAGCTCGGCTACGCCGGGCGCAACACCGGTGTGCTGCAGGGCATGGCCGGGGTGGCGGTGCCGATTCTCGATCGTGAGGGGCGGGCGGTGGCGGCGTTGAGCGTGGCGACGGTAAGCGATCGCCTGGGACCGGATCGCCTGCCGACGGTGGTGGACATGCTCAAGCGCGAAGCGGCGTTGATCGGGCCGAGGATCAATCCGTTTGATCCATTGCTGCGGCGACCTTCGCAAGTGTTCGGACAGACCTGAAGTTTGCGCAGACCCCTGTGGGAGCGAGCCTGCTCGCGAAGACGGCGGCACATGCAGCAGAGATGGAGGCTGA
>NZ_JBSVWS010000287.1:0-4269 GCF_054071155.1 Pseudomonas sp. SDO5532_S415
GGTAGACCGCATTCGCGAGCAGGCTCGCTCCCACAAGGGGGCTATGTGTTACTTCAGTTGTTGTGCGGTTTACGACCCGAGACGAAATGGCTCACATCATTGAACCCCGGTGTCGACGCATGCCCCGGCGTCACCAGCGAGTCGATAAAGGTTTCATCTTCAACCGTGATCTGCACCGCCTGCGCCTTAGTGTAGGCATCCCACTGCGCTTCGGTGCGCGGGCCGACGATGGCCGAGGTGACGGCGCGGTTGTTCAGCACCCAGGCGATGGCGAACTCGACGATGCCCACCCCGCGTTCCTGGGTGTATTGCTGGATCTGCTGGGCGATGCGCAAGGACTCTACGCGCCATTCGGTTTCCAGGATGCGTTTGTCCTGGCGCCCGGCGCGGCTGTTGGCGTCCGGTTTCACGTCCGGCGCGTACTTGCCGCTGAGCACGCCGCGTGCCAGCGGGCTGTAGGGCACCACGCCCAGGCCATAGCTTTGCGCGGCGGTGATCTGCTCGGTTTCGGCCTGACGGTTGACGATGTTGTACAGCGGCTGGCTGATCACCGGCCGGTCAACCCCCAGCTTATCCGCGACGCGTATGACTTCGGCAATGCGCCAGCCCCGGTAGTTCGACAAACCCCAATAGCGGATCTTGCCCTGACGAATCAGATCGCCAATCGCCGACACCGTCACCTCCAGCGGCGTGTTGTGGTCTTCGCGGTGCAGGTAATAGATGTCGAGGTAGTCAGTACCGAGGCGCGTCAGGCTGGCGTCGATGCCATTGAACAGGTGCTTGCGGCTCAGGCCGCTGCGGTTCGGCACCCCATCCACCGGGCCGAACCCGACCTTGGTGGCCAGCACCCATTCATGGCGGCGACTGGCGATGGCTTCACCGACGATTTCTTCGGAGCGGCCGTTGGTGTAGACGTCGGCGGTGTCGATGAAATTGATGCCCTGGTCCCAGGCCTTGCCGATGATCCGCAGGGAATCTTCGGTGCTGGTCTGTTCGCCGAACATCATGGTACCCAGGGTCAGGGTGGACACCTGCAAACCCGAATGACCCAGCGTGCGGTAGCTCATGTCGAAATCCTTTTGCCAGTGGGAAAGGTTCAAACAAATACCAGAACAACCGCGCGGGGCAAACTGATTTATCAACCACACAAAATCAAAACTGTGGGAGCGAGCCTGCTCGCGAAAGCGGAGTGTCAGTCAACTTGTTTGTTGAATTTCATACCGTATTCGCGAGCAGGCTCGCTCCCGCAGGGGATTGGTTTTACACCCGCAGAGTGCGCGTCATGCGCAACGCCAGCAGACTCCCGCCGACGATCACCCCCGCCAGTACATACAACGCCGCATCGGTCGAGCCGCTGGTGTCCTTGACCCAACCCACCAGGTACGGGCTGAGGAAACCGGCCATCTGTCCCATGGAGTTGATCAGCGCCAGGCCACCGGCCGCCGCGCCGGCACTGAGCATCGCGGTCGGCACCGGCCAGAACATCGGCAGACCGGTGAGGGCGCCCATGGTGGCAATGGTCAGGCCGAGGATGGCGATGGCCGGGTTGGCGGCGAAGTTCACCGCGATCAGCAGGCCGAGCGCACCCATCAGCATCGGCACCACCAGGTGCCAGCGGCGTTCCTTGCGCAGGTCCGCCGAGCGGCCGGCCATCAACATGAACAGCGCCGCCAACAGATAAGGAATCGCACTCAACCAACCGATCACCAGGTTATCGCTGAAGCCCAGGTTCTTGATGATCGATGGCAGCCAGAAGTTGATCGCGTAAACGCCGCTCTGGATGCAGAAATAGATCAAACCGAAGGCCCAGATCGCCGGGTTCTTGAACACCGCCAGCAGCGAATCGCTGGTGGTCTTCGGCTTGTTGGCCAGGTCTTCGGCGTGGTCGGCTTCCAGTACCGAACGCTCGAACGGCGTGAGCCATTTGGCGTTGGCGTAACTGTCGCTGAGCAGGAAATAGGCGAGGGCGCCGAGGATCACGGTCGGAATGCCTTGCAGCAAAAACATCCACTGCCAGCCCGCCATACCGCCTTGCCCTGCGGCGAAATGGTTGAGGATCCAGCCGGAAAACGGACTGCCCAACAGGCCCGATACCGGGATCGCCGACATGAACAGAGCCATGATGCGGCCACGGCGGAAAGTCGGGAACCACTGCGAAAGATAGAGCACCACCCCCGGGAAGAACCCGGCTTCGGCCGCGCCGGTGAACAGGCGCAAGGTGTAGAACTCGGTCGGCGTGGTGACGAACAGCAGGCAGGTCGACAGCGTGCCCCAGGTGATCATCATCAGCGCGATCCAGCGCCGTGGGCCGAATTTGGTCAGGGCCAGGTTGCTCGGCACGCCGCACAGCACGTAGCCGATGAAGAAGATCCCGGCGCCGAGACCGTACACGGTTTCGCTGAACTTCAGTGCGTCGAGCATCTGCAACTTGGCGAAGCCGACGTTGACCCGGTCCAGGTAGTTGAACAGGTAGCAGATGAAGATGAAGGGGATCAAACGCAGGGTGATGCGCTTGTAGACGGCGTTTTTCTCGTCAACGATGGCCTGGGTAGCGGCGGCGCTCTGTGACATGGCGGCTCTCTCTTTATTATGATTTTTTGCGATGCAAAGGGTAACGTTGATCGCCCTGCGAGTCTCTGCCACCGCCCGGGTCGTTGTCTTTGTGCCGGCGCACAGGGATTGCCCCCCAGCCCTGTGCGGGCGAACAATCAGCCCATCCTGTATTCAAGGAACACCGTTATGTTCGAACTCGATCACGACCTGGCCCAGGACATCGTCGACCGGGCGATGGCCATCCTGCCGTACAATGTCAACGTCATGGACAGTCAGGGATTGATCCTCGGCAGCGGCGAACCGGAGCGGGTCAACACCCGCCATGAAGGCGCGCAACTGGTGCTGGCCAACGGGCGCGTGGTGGAGATCGACGCGCAGACCGCGATTCATCTCAAAGGCGTGCAGCCGGGTATCAACCTGCCGTTGATGCTCGACCAGCGCTTGATCGGTGTGCTGGGCATTACCGGCGAACCCGAGCAATTGCGCACTTACGCCGAACTGGTACGGATGACCGCCGAGATGTTGGTGGGACAGCGCAATCAACAGGCCGAGCGGCAATGGCGGCGCCAGCGTTGCGATGACCTGTTGGCGTTGCTGCTCAGCGACGCCGGGAGTTCACCGCGATTGATCGACGAGGCGCAACAGCTCGGGCTGAAGCCGCAAATGACCCGGGTGCCGTACTTGTTCGAACTGGGCCTGGAGCATGGGCCGGGGCAAACCGTCGAGGCGCTCAGTGCCTGGTTGACCAGCCGCTACCCTGACAGTTGGTGCGTGAGTTCGGCCAAGTCCTCGTTGCTGTGGTGCCGGCCGGCGAGCCAGAACATCGAGCATGACCGCCTGCTGGAAAAGCTCGACGGCCTGGGCTGGAACATTCTGCGCATCGCCGTGGGCGGACAGGCCGATGGGCTGACGGGATTGCGTCGCTGTTATCGTCGAGTCGGTGACTTGCTGGCTTACGGACGCGATGTGCTGCCGCAATCGCGCTTGTTGACACTGACCCGCTATCGCTTGCCGGTGATGCTCTGGCGTCATCGCAACGATGATGCCCTCGACGAGTTGCTCAACCCGTTGCGCAAAGTCATCGCCAAGGACAGCAACGGCCAACTGCTGGCAACCCTGCGCAGTTGGTGCGACCACGACGGCCAGAGCCAGGCCTGCGCTGAAGCGCTGGGGATTCATCGCAACAGCTTGCGCTACCGGATGGAGCGGATTGCCGAGCTCAGCGGCGTCGATCCCCTGCGCCTCGATGGCATGCTCGCCCTTTACCTCGGCGTCCAGCTGCTCCCCCAGACCGACCCAACCCCATAACCCACACATCTCCTTCCTGTGGGAGCGAGCCTGCTCGCGAGGAGGTCCTGACATTCAACATCCAAGCTGACTGACCCACCGCCTTCGCGAGCAGGCTCGCTCCCACAATGGGCGGTGTCGGGACACAAATGCCATGAACCACGCCAACCCCCTGTGGGAGCGAGCCTGCTCGCCAAGAGGCCGTCACATCCAACATCCCAGCTGACTGACCCACCGCCTTCGCGAGCAGGCTCGCTCCCACAATGGACGGTGTCGGGACACAAATGCCATGAACCACGCCAATCCTCTGGCTCGCGAAGAGGCTGTCTCATCCAACATCCCTGCTGACTGACCCACCGCCTTCGCGAGCAGGCTCGCTCCCACAATGGGCGGTGGCGGGGCACAAATGCCATGAGCCACGTCAACCCC
>NZ_JBSVWS010000288.1:0-4188 GCF_054071155.1 Pseudomonas sp. SDO5532_S415
AGTGGCCGTTACCGCAGGAATGGATATGTACACCATCAAAAACGATGTCGCCTGACACAAAACCTTCGCGAGCAGGCTCGCTCCCACAATGGATTAGGTATATCCGTGAAATCAGGTCGGCTATGAGGCCGCCATCGCTGCGATGCGGCGACCCGACAAGCCAGCTCCCACCGCTACCGGTGAGTTCATGAAAAACCAAATATCCCACCAACGAAAAAGCCCGCTGACCATCACCGGTTCAGCGGGCTTTCTTTTCTGCGGTTCAGTCAGTCCCGCCGCAATGGCGGGACAACCGGATTACAACGCCATATCAGCCGCAGCATTCTCTTTCACAGGCTTGGCTTTTTCAGCCGGAGCAGCCGGAGCCACCTGACCAATCACCGGCGGCGCAGGCAGTTCCAGGACCTTGGAGGTGTAGGCCCACTCTTCTGCCACTTTCACCGGATCGCTGTTCAGCTGGGTGCCATAGCTCGGCACGATCTGGTGCAGTTTTTCCTGCCAGGCCGGGGTTGCGACCTTGTCTTTGAACACTTTCTGGATCACGGTCAGCATGATCGGTGCAGCGGTCGATGCGCCTGGGGATGCACCCAGCAGGCCGGCAATCGAGCCGTCAGCGGAAGCGACGATTTCGGTGCCCAGCTTCAACACGCCACCGGCGGCTTCGTCACGCTTGATGATCTGCACGCGTTGGCCTGCTTGCCACAGGCGCCAGTCTTCGGCCTTGGCGTTCGGGAAGTATTCCTTCAGGGCGTTGAGGCGGTCTTCGTCAGACAGCATCAGCTGACCGGCAAGGTACTCCACCAGCGGGTATTCCTTGATGCCGACCTTGGTCATCGGCCACACGTTGTGCGTGGTGGTGGTGGTCAGCAGGTCCAGGTACGAACCTTCTTTCAGGAACTTGGTGCTGAAGGTGGCGAATGGGCCAAACAGAATCACGCGCTTGCCATCCAGCACGCGGGTGTCCAGGTGTGGAACCGACATTGGCGGGGCACCAACCGAGGCTTTGCCGTAGGCTTTGGCCAGGTGTTGCTCGGCAATGCTTGGGTTTTCGGTCACGAGGAACGAGCCACCCACCGGGAAGCCTGCGTATTCCCGGGCTTCAGGAATGCCGGACTTCTGCAGCAGGTGCAGGGCACCGCCGCCGGCGCCGATGAACACGAACTTGGCGTCGGTTTCGGTTTTGCTGCCGTCTTTCAGGTTTTTGTAGCTGACGCGCCAGCTGCCGTCTTCGTTCCTGGTGATGTCCTGCACTTCGCTGGACAGTTTCAAGTCGAATTTCGGCGTGGTTTGCAGGTGAGCCACGAACTGGCGAGTGATTTCGCCGAAGTTCATGTCGGTGCCGAGCGGGCTCCAGGTGGCCGCGATTTTCTGGTTCGGGTCACGCCCTTCCATCATCAGCGGGACCCACTTCTTGATCACAGCCGGGTCTTCGGAGTACTGCATGCCGGCGAACAGCGGGCTCGCTTGCAGGGCTTCGTAGCGCTTTTTCAGGAACTTGATGTTGTCATCGCCCCACACAAAGCTCATGTGCGGTGTGGCGTTGATGAACGAACGCGGGTTCTTCAGCACGCCCTGGCGAACCTGCCAGGCCCAAAACTGGCGGGAGATCTGGAAGGCTTCGTTGATTTCAACGGCCTTCGGGATCGAAACCTTGCCGTTCTCGTCTTCCGGGGTGTAGTTCAGCTCGGCCAGCGCGGAGTGGCCGGTACCGGCGTTGTTCCAGCCGTTGGAGCTTTCCAGGGCGACGCCGTCGAGGCGCTCGATCATCTGCATCGAAGTGCCGGGTTCCAGCTCATTGAGCCACACACCCAGGGTCGCGCTCATGATGCCGCCGCCAATCAGCAGCACATCGACTTTCTTGGCTTCTTCCGCCTGGGCTGTCGTGATCCCCAACGACAACGCCAACCCCAGCAGGGCTGTGTTCACTTTCTTAAACATCTGTAGCACCTATGATAAAACGCCATCCGCCCCGCCATCCCCGTACCAGGCCCCTTGTTGGCGACAGACAGGCTGGCTGTCGCGGGGCTTGCACATAAGGATCGCAGGGTGGGCACACAAGGCCGACTGACTGCATCGACCCCAAGTTATATGTCCCTACTGAACTGACTTTTTATCTTTTTTGGCTTCAGCTACTTGAGCGACAGTGATTCCGTTGGCGCATCTGGAGGACACGCAAACTGAATAGGTCAAACCAAGTTGGGACCAAGAATATCACGACATGGCAAACCCGCGCGTCTGTTCACGACCCTGTAGGAGCGAGCTCGCTCGCGATAGACCCGCGAACGCCGCGGGGGATCAGGCTCCCAGCGGTATCGATAACGACCATCGCGAGCGAGCTCGCTCCTGCACAGTGGCCGTAATGGTGAACGGATCGGCATCAGGCGCGACTGGCCCTCTATACTCAATCTGCTTTTTCCGAATAGAGCCTGTGAGGAGCCGCCATGAACGATAAAGACGATCTGCGCAAGTATTCCTCAGAAGTGGTCGATGGCGTCGAAGCCGCACCGGCCCGGTCCATGCTGCGTGCCGTGGGCTTTACCGACGACGACTTCACCAAGCCGCAGATCGGCATCGCCTCGACCTGGGCGATGGTCACGCCGTGCAACATGCACATCGACAAGCTGGCGATCGAAGCCGAAAAAGGCGCGAATGCCGCCGGTGCCAAGGGGGTGATTTTCAACACCATCACCATTTCCGACGGCATCGCCAACGGCACCGAAGGCATGAAGTATTCGCTGGTGTCGCGGGAAGTGATTGCCGATTCCATCGAGACGGTGGCCGGTTGCGAAGGCTTTGACGGGCTGGTCACCGTGGGCGGTTGCGACAAGAACATGCCCGGCTGCCTGATCGGCATGGCGCGGCTCAATCGGCCGTCGATCTTCGTTTATGGCGGCACCATCCGCCCGGGGGCCGGCCACACTGACATCATTTCCGTGTTCGAAGCCGTGGGCCAGCATGCGCGCGGCGACATCAGCGAGATCCAGGTCAAGCAGATCGAGGAAGTGGCGATTCCCGGCCCCGGTTCCTGCGGTGGCATGTACACCGCCAACACCATGGCTTCGGCCATCGAAGCCCTGGGCATGAGCCTGCCCGGCTCCAGTTCCCAGGATGCCGTGGGCAGCGACAAGGCTTCGGACAGTTTCCGCGCCGGGCAGCAGGTCATGGAGCTGCTCAAGCTCGATCTCAAACCCCGGGACATCATGACCCGCAAGGCCTTTGAAAACGCGATCCGCGTGGTGATCGCCCTCGCCGGCTCCACCAATGCCGTGTTGCACCTGTTGGCCATGGCCCACGCAGTGGGTGTCGAACTGACCCTGGATGACTTCGTCGAACTGGGCAAGGTGTCGCCGGTGGTGGCCGACCTGCGCCCCAGCGGCAAATACATGATGAGCGAACTGGTGGCTATCGGCGGCATCCAGCCCCTGATGAAACGCATGCTGGGCGCCGGGATGCTGCATGGTGACGTCATGACCGTCACCGGCAAGACCCTCGCCGAGAACCTGGAAAACGTGCCCGACTACCCCGCCGGCCAGGACGTGATCCTGCCCTTCGACCAGCCGATCAAGAAGGATTCGCACCTGGTGATCCTGCGCGGCAACCTCTCGCCCACCGGCGCGGTGGCCAAGATCACCGGCAAGGAAGGTTTGCGCTTTGACGGCACGGCGCGGGTCTATCACGGTGAGGAAGGCGCGCTGGCCGGGATTCTCAATGGCGAAGTGAAAGCGGGCGATGTGATCGTGATTCGCTACGAAGGACCGAAAGGCGGTCCGGGCATGCGCGAAATGCTCTCGCCGACTTCGGCGGTGATGGGCAAGGGGCTCGGCAAAGACGTAGCGCTGATTACCGACGGCCGGTTTTCCGGTGGTTCCCATGGGTTCGTGGTGGGGCATATCACCCCGGAAGCCTTTGAGGGCGGACCGATTGCGCTGATCGAAGACGGCGACAGGATCACCATTGATGCCGAAACCCGGCAGATTACGGTGGATGTGTCGGATGCTGAATTGGCCAGGCGCAAAACCCGTTGGGTGCGGCCGGAATCGAAGTACAAGCGTGGGGTTTTGGCCAAGTATGCGAAGACGGTGTCCAGTGCTTCGGAGGGGGCTGTGACCGATAAATACCTCTAGTCTGGCATTGCCTGAGCGATTGCTTTCGCGAGCAGGCTCGCTCCCACAGTTGGAATGCGTTCCC
>NZ_JBSVWS010000289.1:0-4140 GCF_054071155.1 Pseudomonas sp. SDO5532_S415
GAGCGGAAAATCCCTGTGGGAGCGAGCCTGCTCGCGAATGAAGTTGATGCGGTCTCAGGTCGAAAAATCGCCGCTCGCCGATGAGGGCGAGCGGCGGACACGCGGTCTTACTGTGCAGGCTGGTTCTTCATTTTTTCAGCGATTTTTGCATCCACTGCCGCCCGCACCTGGTCAACACTGAAGCTGGCCGGTTTCTGGCTAGGTGGATAATCGACGAAGGTTTCGAGGAACGCAGCGGACTTCATAACGGCGATCTCGGTCAGGTAAACGTTCTTGGTGGTCCAGTCGTAATACTGATCCGAAACCACGTCGGCGCGTTCATACGGGTCCATGCGCAGGTTGAAGACTTTCGGTACCCGCAGGCACACGAACGGTTCGCTCCAGACCTTGAATCCACCCGGTGCGCGCTGTTCGCAGAAGACTGCTTTCCAGTTGCCGTAACGCATCGAGACCAACATGCCGTCGTCGTTGAAGTAGTAGAACTCCTTACGCTCGCTTTTCGGCGCCTGGCCGGTCAGGTACGGCAGTTGGTTGTAGCCGTCCAAGTGCACCTTGAAGTTATTACCGCCGGAGGTCGGCGCCCAGCCTTTGAGCAGTTTGTTTTTTACATCGGCATCGCCCGCCGCCGCGAGGAGGGTCGGGAACCAGTCCAGGCCCGAGAACATCTCGTTGGAGACTTCACCCGGCTTGATCTTGCCTGGCCAGCGAATCATCGCTGGCACGCGATAAGCACCTTCCCAATTGGAGTTCTTCTCGTTACGGAACGGTGTGGTTGCCGCGTCCGGCCAGGAGAACTGGTTCGGACCGTTGTCGGTGGTGTAGACGACGATGGTGTTGTCGGTGATTTTCAGGTCATCGAGGGTTTTCAGCAGTTTGCCGACGTCGCCGTCGTGCTCCAGCATCCCATCGGCGTATTCATTGCCGGGCATGCCGCTCTGGCCCTTCATCGAATCGCGCACGTGGGTAAACAAGTGCATGCGCGTGGTGTTCATCCAGACGAAGAACGGCTTGTCGGCCTTGGCCTGTTTCTCGATGAACGCTTGTGCCGCGGCAGTGGTTTCGTCATCGATGGTTTCCATGCGCTTGGCGGTCAGAGCACCGGTGTCTTCGATCTTGCCGTCGGCGAAGCTGTGGATCACGCCACGGGGTGATGCGGCCTTGACGAATTCAGGGTCATCCTTGGGCCAGTAGGGGCGCTCCGGCTCTTCTTCGGCATTGAGGTGATACAGGTTGCCGAAGAATTCGTCGAACCCGTGGTTGGTTGGCAGGTATTCATCGCGGTCGCCGAGGTGGTTTTTGCCGAATTGGCCGGTGGCGTAGCCTTGGGACTTGAGTGCCTGGGCGATAGTGATATCACGCTTTTGCAGACCCACCGGGGCTCCCGGGATACCGACTTTCGACAGACCGGTACGCAGCGGCGTCTGACCGGTGATGAACGAAGAGCGTCCTGCGGTGCAGCTGTTCTCCGCGTAGTAGTCGGTGAACATCATGCCTTCCTTGGCGATGCGGTCGATGTTCGGCGTCTTGTAGCCGACCACGCCCATGGAATAGGCACTGATGTTGGTCTGGCCGATGTCGTCGCCAAAGATTACGAGGATATTGGGTTTATCGGCGGCCCCGGCGGTTGCCGAGAACGCCATCACCGAAGCCGCCAGCAGGGCCGCCTTCGGTAACCATTTGCGTATGCCAGTCATATGACTTGCTCCTTTTGCTTTGCGTCGCTCGGTGCGACAAACGTTCATTGCGGTCCTGCATCACGCTCTTATTGCACTTGCTCGGGTATGGGGGCATCGAAGGGGTAGATCCGCCGCCATTCGGCAGCCATGTCGACCACTGTCCAGCCACGGCTTTTCGCTTCGTCCAGGGCTTTGTCCAGACGGCCGATCTTCGATTCGCGGTCGTAAGCCCATTCGCGTTTGGCGTCTGTGTGATGCACCAGGCCCATGAAGCGTTTACCCGGCCCGGCGGCGGTCCACTGCAGCATCTGCAGGTCGCCATCGGAGTTGCCGAAAGCAAGAATCGGCCGACGCCCGATCACGGCATCGATGCTTTCCGGTTTGCCCGGCCCATCGTCGTTGTGGGCCAGTTTTGGCGTGCGCAGGATCGACGCCTTGCCGTCTTTGTATTCAAACGCGGTGACAAAGGTGGTGCCGATGACCTGCTCGGGTGGAACGCCGTAGACCTGTTCGGCAAAGGCGCGCATGAAACCGGTGTCGCCGCCGGAGACGATGTAGGTCTTGAAGTCCAGGCGACGCAGGTAGTCGAGCATTTCCAGCATCGGCTGGTAGATCATTTCGGTGTACGGCTTGCCGGTTTTCGGATGACGGGCCTGGCTTAACCAGGTCTTGGCGTAATCGTCGAAGGCTTCGGTGGTCATGCCGCTGTGGGTCGCGCCGACGATTTTCAGCAGGCCGTCCGTGCCGGTCGCCGCCAGGGCCTGGTGATCATTTTCCAGTACCGCCTTGAACGGCTGGGTGGTTTTCCATTCCGGGTGTTGTGGCGCGGTGCGCTTGACTTCATCGAGGGCGAACAACAACTCGAAGTACATCGGCTGCTCGCTCCACAGCGTGCCGTCGTTGTCGAACACGGCGATACGATCTTCGGGTTTGACGAAGTCCTTGCTGTTCCGGTCGGTCACGGCCTGGACGAATTCGATGATGTTCTTTTTCGACGGGCCGTCGTTCCACGAGGGCAACGGCTCGGCTGCCTGAACCAGCAATGGCAGGCTCAGGACCAGCGTCAGTAACAACCTCAGTCCGTGGTGCTGGCGGATCGAAATCGGGTTCGTCATGGGAAATCCTTCTCGTGAACGGGATTCAGTGGTCGCAGTGCGGGAGCGACTGATTCTTTGTTGTGTTCGGCCTGACTATGCAGCGTAGTCAAGGATTGCCTGAGTTGAAGCAGTGCCTGATCTTTGGTCGGCTCACGGCCGTAACAGGCGCGCAACAGTGCTTGCAGGCGCGGGCCGAATGCGGTCAATTTCAGGCCTTTGCGCAGGCGACGGGTCCACAGATAGAGGGCGCTCAGCTGCGGCGGTTTGCCGTCGAGCTGCGGCGGGATCTGCCGCCAGGCGTAGTCGGCGGATTCCAGCCAGGCCGCATGACGGGCATGACGCCGTGCTTGCCAGCGCAGGTACGCGCGATGAATGAACGGGCGCACGAACCCCATCAGCAACACCACGCTCAACAGCAACGTCAGCCAGCCAAGGACAAACCCCGACAGGTGCACGCGGTTTTGCTGCCCGAGTTTTCTCAGGTCTTCGGTGATCGAAAACACCGGCTGATAGGTGCTGTTGGCCACGGCATCAAAGGCTACGGCAGGGACTTGAGCGATGCGGGTCTGTTGGCTGGCGACGTCCCACCATTTCAGTTCGATGGCTGGTAACGTGTGATGGCCTGCGTGGTCGATCCGGTAAGTCACGCTGTCGATGCGCTGGCCGCCGGTGAAGTGGCCGCGACCGTCGTCCAGGGTGCTGACCTGCGGGGTTTTCGGGTAACGGCTGAGGCCGCTGACATCGCCCAGTACTGGCGTCGGCAACGACATGGCCAGGGCACCGTCGGCTTGCAGGGTCAATTGCCGGGTGAGGCTATCGCCGACTTTCAACGGCGTGTCGGCCTTGATGATTGATTGGGTGAAGCTCAGCCCCTGGGCGACCAGTACCGGCTCACCGGGCGCGAACCCTGGCGGTTGCGTCGCGACAAAATGCAACGGCTGGCTCTGCGCGCTGAGTTCGGCGCTGGCCTGGCCGGGTGTGGCGCGCACGGTCAGGGCGGGGATGTCGAAACCCCGGGCCACATTCGGGGTGATCAGGAAGCTGTAGCGCATGCCATTGAAGGATTTACCGTCAAGGGTCTGGTTCAGGTGTTCGGCATGGCCGTCCGGGGGCATGACCAGCGCCCCCGGCAGTTTCAGGTCGGGCAGGGTGGGGGCGTCGGTGAACCAGGTGTCGGTGAGGATGTCGAGTTGCAGTTCGACGAGGCTGCCGACCATGGGTGGGGTGCTGGGTTGCAGGCTTGTCTGGACCCTTAATTCAGGTTCGGCGGCGAAGGTGATTGTGCTGGTCAGGCAAATGAGCAACGGGCACAGAACTGTGGTGATTGATCTGCGGTATTCGCGAGCAGGCTCGCTCCCACAGGGGGA
>NZ_JBSVWS010000290.1:0-4137 GCF_054071155.1 Pseudomonas sp. SDO5532_S415
GCGGCAGGACAGTCAACATCGTAGTGACTGATCGACCGCTATCGCGGGCAAGCCCGCTCCCACAGGGTTATGTGTTGTCCTGGTTATTTGCTGTTGGTCAGCGTGTTGTAGCTGGTCATCAGGTTGCGGTAATCCGGGATATGGTTGGAGAACAGCGTCGCCAGGCCTTCCACGTCGTTGCGCCAGTCGCGGTGCAGCTCACAGGCCAGGCCGAACCAGGTCATCAATTGCGCACCGGCGGCGGACATGCGGTTCCACGCCGATTCCCGGGTCAGTTCGTTGAAGGTGCCGGACGCATCGGTCACCACGAACACCTCAAAACCCTCTTCGAGCGCCGAGAGTGCCGGGAACGCCACGCACACTTCGGTCACCACGCCGGCGATGATCAGCTGTTTCTTGCCGGTGGCCTTGATGGCCTTGACGAAATCTTCGTTGTCCCAGGCGTTGATCTGACCAGGACGAGCGATGTAGGGCGCATCCGGGAACAGTGCCTTGAGTTCGGGAACCAGCGGGCCATTGGGACCGGTTTCGAAACTGGTGGTGAGAATCGTCGGCAGCTTGAAGTACTTGGCCAGGTCAGCCAGGGCCAGCACGTTGTTCTTGAAGCGGTCCGGGTCGATGTCGCGCACCAGCGACAGCAGCCCCGCCTGATGATCCACCAACAGAACGGCGGCGTTATCCTTGTCGAGACGTTTGTAAGAAGTGGTCATTGCAGTAGTCCTCGCGTGTTATCGATGCCGAGTGGAAATCGGCGTGGGGGTACCCGCTCAGCGCTGGGAGTCCAGCACTTCGTGTTCGTTCGCCACCTGCTGAGCCTTGAGATAACTCTCGATCAGCAATTGATAATGCGGCATGGCCTGGGCGTAGACGGCGGCCCACTGCTCGGCGTCCGGACGGTTCCACGAGCCTTGCAGCTCAGAGAGCGTAGCCATGATGTCGATCGGCACCACCCCGGCCTGGGCCAAACGGGCGATTGTCAGATCAGTGGCCAGCTTCGAGTGGTTGCCGGAGGCGTCGACCACAGCGAACACCTTATAGCCTTCATGCACGGCGGCGATGGATGGGAACGCCAGGCAAACGCTGGTCAGGGTGCCGGCGATCACCAGGGTTTTCTTGCCGGTGGCTTTGACTGCCGCGTGAAACTCCGGGTTGTCCCAGGCATTGATTTCACCTTTGCGCGCCACGTATTGAGCGTGCGGCGCGGATTCGTGAATCTCTGGAATCAGGGGTCCGTTCGGCCCTTGCGGTACGGAAGCGGTAGTAATCACCGGCATCTTCAGCAAGGTCGCGGCCTTGGCCAGGGCAATGGCGTTGGCGCGCAGCTGTGGCACGTCCATGTCCTTCACGATCTGGAACAATCCGCTCTGGTGATCGATCAACAGCATCGCGCTGTCGTTGGGATCGATCGTCGGTTTCTGGCCATTGAAGTTGGCCGCATTGACGGTGTTCATGAGCGTTCCTCTTTTGTTTGGGCAACAGCCATCCCTGGCCTGAAAACCGGCCTACGCATCCTGTGTAGAGCGGATGATTGAAGCGGTACGGATCAGCCGTGCATCTGGCCGAAGCGGCCGGACTGGAAGTCGGCGAAGGCCTGGTGGATTTCCTGCTCGGTGTTCATCACGAACGGGCCGTGACCGACGATCGGCTCGTCAATCGGCTCGCCGCTGAGCAGCAGCACCACCGCTTCCTTGCTGGCCTGGAGGCTGATCTGATCGCCCTTGCGATCGAACAGGGCCAGCTGTCCTTCACGTACCGACTCCAGGCCATTGACCTGAACCGCACCGCGCAGGACGACCAGCGCGGTGTTGCGCCCGTCATGCAGATCAAGGGTGAGCGACTTGCCAGCCTTAAGTCGGATGTCCCAGACATCGACCGGGGTGAAGGTGCGTGCCGGTCCCTTGTGACCGTCGAACTCGCCGGCGATCAAGCGCAGGCTGCCGGCGTTGTCCTTGAGCGCAATGCTCGGGATGTCGCCATCAAGAATGGTCTGGTAGCCGGCATCGGCCATTTTGTCCTTGGCCGGCAGGTTGACCCACAGTTGCACCATTTCCAGGGTGCCGCCGGTTCTGGCAAAACCTTCGGAGTGGAACTCTTCATGGAGAATGCCCGAAGCCGCGGTCATCCATTGCACATCGCCAGGGCCGATCTTGCCGCCACTGCCGGTGGAGTCACGGTGCTCCAGTTCACCTTTATAAACGATAGTCACGGTTTCGAAGCCACGGTGCGGATGCTGACCAACGCCACGTCGTTCGGTAGTGGGTGTGAATTCGGTGGGACCGGCATGGTCCAGCAACAGAAACGGGCTGATGTGCTTGCCCAGGTTGTCGTAGGAAAACAGCGTGCGCACCGGGAAACCGTCGCCGACCCAATGGGGCCGTGGGCTGGTGTAGATGCCGATGATGTTTTTCATGGTGCCTCCGAACAAGGTGGGTGAAGCCATGGCCAAAGCTTAAAACCGCGACCCTTTCTGCACTAGACTGCGAAAATCAGCCTTAGCGTTCTATTTGGAGAACGATGGTGGAAGACCTCAACACCCTCTACTACTTCACCCAGGTGGTGGAACATCACGGTTTCGCCGCGGCCGGGCGGGCGCTGGACATACCCAAGTCCAAGCTCAGCCGACGTATCGCCGAGCTTGAAGACCGCCTGGGCGTGCGCCTGCTCAATCGCACCAGCCGTCACTGCTCGTTGACCGAGATCGGCCAGGCCTATTACCAGCGCTGCCTGGCCATGCGGGTGGAGGCGGAAAGCGCCGCCGAACTGATCGAACGCAACCGCTCCGAGCCCCAGGGCCTGGTGCGCATCAGTTGCCCGACAGCGCTGCTCAACACCTGGGTCGGGCCGATGCTGACCCGCTATATGCTCAAGTACCCGTTGGTGGAATTGTTCATCGAAAGTACCAACCGACGGGTTGATCTGATCCACGAGGGCTTCGACATTGCCCTGCGGGTGCGTTTTCCGCCGTTGGAAAACACCGACCTGGTCATGAAAGTGTTGGGCAACAGCACTCAGAGCTTAGTCGGCCATCCGCTGTTCGCCGATCGTCTATCGACACCGCCGTCGCCGGCCGACCTCAGCGGTTTGCCCAGCCTGCATTGGGGTGCGGCGCAGCGTGAATATCAGTGGGAATTGTTTGGCGCCGACGGCACCAGCGCGATGATTCGCCATGCACCAAGGATGGTCACCGATGACCTGCTGGCATTGCGTCATGCGGTCATCGCCGGGGTCGGTATCGCCCACCTGCCCACTGTGGTGGTGCGTGATGACATAGCCGCCGGTCGTCTGGTGGAACTGGTGCCGGGCTGGGCACCGAAGTGCGGGATCATCCATGCAATCTTCCCCTCGCGCCGTGGGTTGCTGCCGTCGGTACGGACCTTGATCGACTTTCTCGGGGAGGAGTTCAGTCACAGCGATATTGCCTAGAAGCAGCGGCAAGCTTTTAGCGGCAAGCGGCAAGACGATCGGGGCTGGCGCGGGTTTTATTTCGAGCATAATATTCAGCTCGAATTACAGCCATAATATCCGCTCCGAGGACTTGAATATGCAAAGCCCGAACCGCGACGCCACGCTCGCTCAATGGATCGCTCAGGAACAGGCCATGCGCGATCGCCTGGCGGCGCCTGGCAGTTTGTCCCTGGCCGAAGTCAGCGCCCTGTCCCCTGCCGAGTTTTTCGACGGTATCGGTAATGGTGAGCTGCCCTCGCCGCCCATCGGCACGCTGATGGACTTCATTCCCCTCGAATGGTCCGCCGGTTCGTTCATCTTCCAGGGCACGCCGGATTCGCGGCACTACAACCCGCTGGGCAGCGTCCATGGCGGCTATGCCGCGACCTTGCTGGACTCGTGCATGGGCTGCGCGATTCATACACAACTGAAAAAAGGCCAGGGCTACACCACGCTGGATCTGCGCATCAGTTACGTCCGGGCGCTGACCGGCGCCAGCGGACCGGTGCGGGCCGAGGGCAAGGTTGTGCACCTGGGACGCTCGACGGCGCTGGCCGAGGGGCGGATTTATGATGTGGACGGGCGTTTGTATGCGACCGGCACGACGACCTGCATGATTCTCGAGACGAGGGGTTAAGGCTTTAAACCGTATCGCCCTCTTCGCGAGCAGGCTCGCTCCCACTTAGACCACCT
>NZ_JBSVWS010000291.1:0-4122 GCF_054071155.1 Pseudomonas sp. SDO5532_S415
GGATCACCTTTTGAAAATAGATTGTGGTCAACGCACCGTCCCATTGTGGGAGCGAGCCTGCTCGCGAAAGCGTCAGACCCATCACCAAACATCTTCATCGCTGCGCAACCTCATGCTCGACGCCGGCGCTTGCGGTATCAATCCTCGCCTCCACCGACATACCCACCCGTAACCGTTCGGCCAAGGGCTGCCCCGGCGCCAGCACGATCTTCACCGGAATCCGCTGCACGACCTTGGTGAAGTTACCGGTCGCGTTGTCCGGCTTGACCGAAGCGAAGGTCACTCCGGTAGCCGGTGCGATGCTCTCGACGCGCCCATTCAGCATTTCGCCGCCAAAGGTGTCGACGCTGACCTGGACGTTCTGCCCCGGCTGCACGTGGGTCAGTTGGGTTTCCTGAAAGTTGGCCACCACATAAGCCTGCGCCAGGGGCACCACAGCCAGCAGCTTGCTGCCCGGTGTGACATAGGCGCCAACCCGCACCGCTCGCTCGCCGACCATGCCGTCCTGCGGCGCAGTAATCCGCGTGTAGGACAGCTCGTAACTGGCCATTTCCAGCTTCGCCTGCGCCCGCTTCAAGCCACCGTCAGCCCCGTCCCGCTGAGCGGTGAGGATGTCCACCTGCTTGCGTTCCGCCGCCAGCACCGCCGTGACATTGGTCAACCGGGCGCTGGCCTGATCGATGCGTGTGCGCGCCTGCTGCGCGTTCTGCACCGTACCGGCACCGACACCGGCGAGATGGTTGTAGCGATTGAGTTCATGCTCGGCGAAGGCCATCTCAGCCTTGGCCGACACCACCGCAGCTTGTGCCTGGGCAATCACCGACGCCTGGCGCTCAAGGGTGGCCTTGGCATTTTGCAATTGCGCCTGGGCCATCAGCGCTTCGGCTGCAGCCGCTTCGGCAGCGGCGCGTAGATCGCGATCATCGATCAGCGCCAGCAACTGCCCGGCCTGAACCTGCTGGTTGTCTTCCACCAGCACTTGCTTGATGAACCCGGCGACGCGCGGCACCACCAGCGTGTAATCCGCCGAGACATAAGCGTCATTGGTGCTTTGGTGCGTACGCTGGCCGAACAGGCCAGGCGCCAGCAGATAAATCAGCGCGCCCACCGCGATCACAACGGCAGCGCCCACGGCCACTTTTTGCTTGGATTGAGTCGTCATAAAAACCTTCAGTTTCAGTGGAGCATTCAGGTCGGCGCGCGCGGCGGATAGATCCGCGTCGGCAGCCAGAAAATCAGCAGGATCAGCGCCACGGCGACGCCGGCCATGCACAGGTAAAGATCCGCGGCGGTCAGCACCACCGCCTGCTCATGCAGCCGATGGGCGAGGCCGGCGCTGTCGGCATCGGCCAAGGGCGAATTGCCCAGGCGGTCCACCAGCATCGTCGAGTGAAAGTGCAGCCGCGCCGTGGTCAACGTCTCCAGCACGCCGGTGGCGATCACCGCCGCCAGGCCTTTCACGGTGTTGAACCAGGACGAGGCGAATGGCCCATCCATCGGGCTGATGCTGCCGGTTGAAAGCATCAGCAGCGGCAACACCGCCATGGGCTGACCGAAGATTTGCAGCAGTTGCAGCACATAGAAATCATCGCGAATCCATGCCGACGTCAGCTGCGATCCACCCAGGCAGGACAGGGTCAGCATGCCCAGACCGATGCCCAGCACCCAGCGGCAATCGACCCAGCGCAAGTTGCACAGCGCCGCCACCAACGGCAGCGCGATCAGCTGCGGCAACGCCGCCAGCAGGGTGATCGGCGCGGTCTGCACCGGGCGATAACCCTGGACCTGCGCCAGGTAGCTGGACGGAATGATGATCACTGCCAGCAGCACCACCAGCACCCCGGCCAGAGTCAGCAAGGCAAACGACAGGTTGCGAATGCCGAGCATCTGCATCTTGAAAAACGGGATCGGCTGCGACCACTCGTTGATCAGAAACAGCACCAGCAACAACGTACCGCCCACCAGCAAGACGCTGATCAGGCTCGACTCGAACCAGTCCAACCGATTGCCCTGCAAAATGCCGATCACCAGCATGCAGATCGCCGGAAAACCCAACAGCAAACCGCGCCAGTTGAACTGCTTGAAGCGCTCCAGTCGCAACGGGTCCTGGGGAATCCCGTAGGCTACCGCCACCGTGGCGATCAGGCACGGCGCGACGACTTGCCAGAACGTCCATTGCCAGCCGACATACTCGGTCCATAACCCCGCCAAAGGTGTGCCGAGCCCAGGACCGAAAGTGGCCGTCAAGGCATAACCGGCCAGGCCGAAGACTTTTATGTTGGCCGGCAGAAAACGCAGTGCGACGGTCATCAACATGGGGGGTAACGCGCCACCGGCCAGGCCTTGCAACGTGCGCAAAACCAGCAGGCTTTCGTAATTCGGTGCAAGCGGGCACAACACGCCCAACAAGGTGAATGCACTGATCGCACACAGCGTGAAACGCCGTAGCGAGAACGTCACCGCACACCAGGGCGCGAAGGCCGCAGCCGCTACCGAGGTCGCGGCGTAGCTGGCGACCAACCAGGTGCCTTCGTCGTAGCCGATAGCCAGCGCACCGCGAATGTCAGCCAGGGCAACCTTGGTCACCATCTCGTTCAGTCCCGAAACCAGCACCGCCAGCAGCACACCCACCAGGCCAATGATGATCCGTGGACCAAACACCACTGGTGCGGCGGCCGGCACAGGGGCGGCCAGAGGCACCGAGGCCGTCAGGGAGGTCATCGGTTCACAACTCCGAAATGATTGAGGGGGCAGTCTACGAAGGCGAATCGCTGACGAAAACTGACTTATTGGTAATTTATAAGTGCGTGGGACGCAGCAATTGGGTGATGAAAACGAACGAGGACAGAAAGCGGTCTCGTGAAGAAACGGCGGGGAAAAACTAACACCGCCGAGTCAGGCGGACCACCATCCATAGGTGTTAGAGCGGTGCGATGCAGGAAGGTGCTTTTGTGTCGAGGGAGCTTGCTCCCGCCGGGTCGCGAAGCGGCCCCGCTTACCTGCGAAAAGAAGGGACTGCTGCGCAGTCCAACGAGAGCAAGCTCCCTCGCCACAAACTGTTTCTCACGCCATCACGACTGGGCTGCCAACCACGTCTCATCGCAACAGCTTTTCAGCGTCTCACGCAGCCAGCGGTGGGCCGGGTCATTGTCGAACCGCGGATGCCAGGCCTGGGTCAGCATGATGGTCGGCAGCGGCACCGGCAGGGTGAACGAACGCAATTTCAAACCCAGGCGCCGCACGCTCAACAGCGTTTCCCTGGGCACCGGCAGAATCAGATCGGAATCGGGCAAGGCGAACATCGCTGCATGGAAACTCGGTGCAATCACCGCCACCCGCCGTTCCAGCCCCAACGCATTGAGCGCCGTATCGATCGGTCCGCGGGCAATCCCGCGACGTGACATGCTGATATGGGAAAACCCGGCAAAGCGCTCGGCGGTGATCTCTTCATCGAGCAGCGGATGATCTTCGCGCACCAGACCGACGAACTGGGTGGAAAACAGGTTCTGCACTTTCACTTCCGGCATCAGCGGCCGGTTGTTGCTGACGCTCAGATCGATGCGGCCCTCACGCAAGGCCTCGTCATCGCCATCGCCTTCCGGAACAAAGCGCAACTCGCAATGCGGCGCCTGACGCTCCATGGTGTCGAACAACTTGCCGCCGTAGATGCCGATGAAGAAGTCATTGGCCCGGATGCTGAAGCGTCGGCGCAAACTGCCCAGGTCCACGACACGGGCCGAATGGAATAGCTGCGCGGCTTGCTCGACCACATCCCGCACTTGCTCGCGCAACTCCAGCGCCTTGGGTGTCGGTACCAGACCACGGCCGGCACGTACCAGGATCGGATCGCCAATGGCCTCGCGGATGCGCGTCAGCGTTCGACTCATGGCCGCCGGGCTGAGGTTCATCCGCCGCGCGGCGCCCACTACGCTGCCTTCGTCGAGCAGGGCGTCGAGAGCGACCAGGAGGTTCATATCCGGGAGTTGCATGCTGAGCACTCGTGTCTGATGTGGATTGATTCAGGCGCAATGCTAGCAAACATCTCCCCACTCATGCGTTGGCAGTTCCGGCCCCTTCGCGAGCAGGCTCGCTCCCACATTGGATCTTCAGTGGACCAACCCC
>NZ_JBSVWS010000292.1:0-4069 GCF_054071155.1 Pseudomonas sp. SDO5532_S415
CAGATGCGTCGCCTGACACACCGCTTTCGCGAGCAGGCTCGCTCCCACAGGGGTTTGCGCTTGGTTCAAGACAACAGTGCGAAGCACTGGCACGCTTGCTGCTCATGCCAAAGGACTCCCCAACGTCCCGAGGACACGCCAATGAGTCAGCAAGCCGTCAAATTTGCCTACTGGGTACCTAACGTCAGCGGTGGGCTGGTGGTCAGCAGGATCGAGCAACGCACCCACTGGGGCATCGACTACAACCGTAAACTGGCACAACTGGCCGAAGAGGCGGGGTTTGAATATGCCCTGACGCAGATTCGTTTCACCGCCGGTTACGGTGCTGAATACCAGCATGAGTCAGTGGCGTTCAGTCACGCGTTGCTGGCCGCGACGACCCGGCTGAAAGTGATCGCCGCCATCCTGCCGGGGCCATGGCAACCGGCGTTGGCGGCCAAGCAACTGGCAACCATCGATCAACTCACTGATGGCCGGGTGGCGGTGAACATTGTCAGCGGCTGGTTCAAGGGCGAATTTCAGGCCATCGGCGAACACTGGCTGGAACACGACGAACGCTATCGCCGTTCCGAAGAGTTCATTCGCTCGCTCAAAGGCATCTGGACCCAGGACAACTTCACCTTTCGCGGCGACTTCTACCGATTCGACCATTACAGCCTCAAACCAAAGCCCCTGGGCCGGCCGGAAATTTTCCAGGGCGGCAGCTCCCGCGCGGCACGGGACATGGCGGCGCGGGTGTCGGATTGGTACTTCACCAACGGCAACACGCCGGAAGGCATCAAGGCCCAGGTCGATGACATCCGCGCCAAGGCGGCGGCGAACAATCATTCGGTGAAAATCGGCGTGAACGCGTTTGTGATTGCCCGGGATACCGAAGAGGAGGCGCGAGCGGTACTGGCGCAGATCATCGATCAGGCCGATCCGGAAGCGGTCAATGCCTTTGGCGACGCAGCGAAACAGGCGGGCAGGGCGTCGCCCGAAGGTGAGGGCAACTGGGCGAAATCGACCTTCGAGGATCTGGTGCAATACAACGATGGCTTCAAGACCAACCTGATCGGCACGCCCGAGCAAATCGCCGAACGCATCGTGGCACTCAAGGCGGTGGGTGTGGACCTGGTGCTGGCGGGGTTCCTGCACTTTCAGGAGGAGGTCGAGTATTTCGGCAGTCGGGTGTTGCCGTTGGTGCGTAAGCTGGAGTCTGAGGCGCATTTGAACCAGGCCGCGGTCGCCTGATTACCGAAGAAACACTGTGGGAGCGAGCCTGCTCGCGAAAGCGATGCATCAGTCAACATGAATGTTGAACCTGACGGCCCCTTCGCGAGCAGGCTCGCTCCCACATTTGGTTCAGTGTTTAGAGGCCGAGATCCGACAGCCCCGGATGGTCGTCAGGACGACGCCCCAGTGGCCAGTGGAACTTGCGCTCGCTTTCCTTGATCGGCATGTCGTTGATGCAGGCAAAGCGGTGGGCCATCAAGCCATGCTCGTTGAACTCCCAGTTTTCGTTGCCATAGGAACGGAACCAGTTGCCCGAATCGTCGTGCCACTCATAGGCATAACGCACGGCGATGCGGTTGTCGGTGAACGCCCAGAGTTCCTTGATCAGGCGATACTCGAGTTCCTTGGCCCATTTACGGGTCAGGAAACCCTTGGCCTCTTCGCGGTTGTAGGCGAACTCGGCGCGGTTACGCCATTGGGTGTCCAGGGTGTAGGCCAGCGACACGCGTTCCGGGTCGCGGGAGTTCCAGCCGTCTTCGGCCAGGCGGACTTTTTCGATGGCCGACTCACGGGTGAAGGGCGGCAATGGCGGACGAACTTCGGCATTAGACATTTCAAGTCTCCGTAGAAAATTAACGTTAGAGCAAGTTGTCGGGCTTGATTAAGTTGTTACAGGTCCAATAACTTTCGCGCCATGCATTGCGCATTATCGGCGGCACTGTGATCACCCATTACAAGCGCCACGGTTATGGCACCGTCAATCAGGATCAGCAGCTGTTTGGCCAGCAGCTGCGGATCTTCGGCGCCATGTTCGGTACACAGCTCGCACACGTAGTCGAGCAGTTTCTGTTTGTGGTCCCTGGCGACCAGGCGAACCGGGTCTTGCGGATCGCCGGTTTCGCCGCTGGTGTTGATGAACGCGCAGCCGCGAAAGCCTTCGGAGACGAACCACGACTTGAGCACGGTAAACAGGTTGAGCAGGCGGTCGGCCGGCGTTTCAGCCTGGTCGACCTCGCTTCTGTACCAGTGCATCCAGCGTTGGTCCCGACGTTGCAGGGCCGCGACGGTGAGCTCCTCCTTGTTGGCGAAGTAGCGGTAGATGCTTTTTCTGGAGACGCCGGCGGTTTTCACCAGAAGATCCATGCCCGTGGCGGCAATGCCACTTTTGTAGATCAACTTTTCGGTGACATCCAGAATGATGTCGCGTGTGTCGCTGCTAGTAATATCGTTCATGCGGCTAACAGTAGAACGATCGTTCTCCTTGGTCAAATGGTTTTTGTGTTGTCAGATAAATTGCCATCGCCAGCAGGCTGGCTCCCACAGGTGGACGCATTCAAACTGTGGGGGCCAGCCTGCTGGCGATGGGGTCCTTACAGACAGTAACAAGACCCAAGCCGATCCATGGTGTAAGCTCTCGAACTCTCTGGATTCGACCCGATTGCGAGCCCTATGCCGTTGCTTTTCAAACGCTCCCTGCTGCCAAAACTGCGCAGTTTTCCGCTGACCGCCGATGCCGTCACCATCCTCTCTGGCGCTGCCGAGTTCCGTCGTTGCCTGCTGGAAAAAATCGCCGGCGCCACACAGCGCATCTATATCGTTGCGCTGTACCTGCAACAGGATGAAGCCGGCCAGGACATTCTCGATGCCTTGCACGCCGCCAAACTCAAGCGCCCGCAACTGGACGTGGTGGTGGTCGTCGACTGGCTGCGCGCCCAGCGCGGTTTGATCGGTGCCGGCAAGCAACCGGGCAATTCGGCCTGGTATCAGGAAATGACCCGCACCCACGCCAGCGAAGTTCCGATCTACGGCGTACCGGTGCAGACCCGCGAACTGTTCGGCGTATTGCACCTGAAGGGCTTCGTCATCGATGACTGCGTGATCTACAGCGGCGCGAGCCTGAACAACGTCTATCTGCACAAATTCGACAAATACCGCTACGACCGTTACCACCTGCTGCACAACCGCGCCCTGGCCGACTCGATGCAGCATCTGGTTCAGCATGGCCTGGTGGCTTCCAAAGCCGTGCATCGTCTCGATCTGCCGAACCTGCCGACCACCCGCAGCCTGCGCAATGACATCGGTGACTTGCGCAGCCGGCTCAAGCACGCCGCGTACGACACCACCGAGGGCACGACAGATAAGGGCGGTCTGTCGGTGAGCCCGTTATTGGGCGTGGGCAAGAACAACCCGCTGAGCCGGGTGATTTGCGAACTGATCGCCAGCACCCAGCATCAACTGACCATCTGCACGCCGTACTTCAACCTGCCGCTGGCCGTGACCCGGGAAATCAACCGGGCACTGGCCCGTGGCGTGAAGATCGACATCGTGGTCGGCGACAAGACCGCCAACGACTTCTACATTCCGCCGAGCGAGCCGTTCAAGGTGATCGCGGCGCTGCCGTACCTCTACGAAATCAGCCTGCGCCGGTTCGCCAAGCGCCATCAGCGCAACATCGACAGCGGCCAGTTGAACCTGCACCTGTGGAAGGATGGCGATAACACGTACCACCTCAAGGGCATGTGGGTGGACAAGCGCTACACCTTGCTGACCGGCAACAACCTCAACCCTCGGGCGTTCCGCCTCGATCTGGAAAACGCCTTGCTGATCGATGATCCGAAAGGCGAGTTGCTTGAGTCCCGCCGCAAGGAGTTGAAAGAGATCTTCCAGCACACGACGCGCATCGAGCGTTATCAGGACCTGGAAACATTGCCCGAGTACCCGGCGGGGGTGGCCAGGTTTCTCAAGCGTGTGAGTCGCGTGCGGATCGAGCGGTTGCTCTACCGCATTCTGTAAAAAAGCATTCGCGAGCAGGCTCGCTCCCACAGTGGATTCGTGTTCGGCACATAACCCTGTG
>NZ_JBSVWS010000293.1:0-4061 GCF_054071155.1 Pseudomonas sp. SDO5532_S415
TTCAGTGAACACAATATTTGTGTAAAACAGAGATCCCTGTGGGAGCGAGCCGGCTCGCGAAGAGTCCGCTGCGGTGTAAAGCCTTATACCTTCTCCAGCTTCTTCTCATGCGCCGTCACCTGCTGGCACAGCTCGATCATCTGTTCGCGCATCCAGCGGTTGGCCGGGTCCTGGTCGGTGCTTTCGTGCCAGTAGAGGTGGGTTTCCACCGGCGGCACATCGTTGACCGGCAGGCTGAAGGCGTGCAGGTCGTTACGGCGGGCGAAGCGTTCCGGCACGGTCATCACCATATCGGTCTGCTGCAACACTTGTGAAGCCATCAGGTAATGCTGGGAGCGCAGGGCGATCTTGCGCTGGATGCCCATCTTGCCCAGGGCCAGGTCGACATGACCCAGACCGCTGCGACGGCTGGAAATATGGATGTGGGTCAGGCCCAGGTAATCGTCCAGGGTGAATTTATCCTTGGCCGCCAGCGGGTGCCCTTTGCGCATCGCACAGACGTAGCGGTCTTCCATCAACTTGACGTGGCGCACCTGCGGGTCGGTGTTGAGCGGTGCGTCCACGGCGAAATCGAGGCGACCGGCCGCCAGCTCCTTGGTGGTCTCACGGCGCTTGGACAGGAAGCTTTCGATGATCACCGTCGGTGCGAGGCGGCGCAGGCGCTGGAACAGCGGCGGCAGGATCACCGCTTCGGTCAGGTCGGTCATGCTGATGCGGTACGTCTTCACCGCCTGCAGCGGGTTGAAAATGCGGCTTTCCTGGACCGATACCCGCAACAGCGAAAGGGCGTTACGCACGGGGCCGATGATGTTCTGCGCCATCGGCGTGGGCACCATGCCCTGGGCGGTGCGGACGAACAGCGGATCGTTGAAGGTCTCGCGCAGGCGGGCCAGTGCGTTCGACACCGCGGGTTGGGTAATGCCGACAATCTGCCCGGCGCGGGTCAGGTTGGCTTCGGTGTAGATCGCGTCGAAGACGATGAAAAGGTTGAGGTCGACCTTGCTCAGATTCATTTACGCGGCTCTCTTATTGTGTGGACGGGTAGCCTTGGCTATCAGTCGATCATATATCGGTGATGAATGTTAATACACGCCGAGAATAGGCTAGGTAAATTTTCGTAGCTGTTCTAGCATCGATCGCATGTCTTGAACAACTCCTCTGAAACCCTCGAAAAGGTAGAGCTGCCCATGGATTTCGCTTATTCGCCCAAGGTGCAAGAACTGCGTGAGCGCGTGACCGCGTTCATGGACACCTACGTCTATCCCGCCGAAGCCGTGTTCGAGCGCCAGGTTGCCGAAGGCGATCGCTGGCAGCCGACCGCGATCATGGAAGAACTCAAACTCAAGGCCAAGGCCGAAGGCTTGTGGAATTTGTTTCTGCCTGAGTCCGAGCTCGGCGCCGGCCTGACCAACCTTGAATACGCGCCGCTGGCGGAAATCATGGGCCGCTCGCTGCTGGGGCCGGAGCCGTTCAACTGCTCGGCGCCGGACACCGGCAACATGGAAGTGCTGGTGCGTTACGCCAACGAAGAACAGAAACAACGCTGGCTGGAACCACTGCTGCGCGGCGAGATCCGCTCGGCGTTCGCCATGACCGAACCGGACGTTGCGTCCTCCGATGCCACCAACATGGCGGCCCGCGCGGTGCGTGATGGCGATGAGTGGGTGATCAACGGCAAGAAATGGTGGACTTCCGGCGCCTGTGACCCACGTTGCAAGATCCTGATCTTCATGGGGCTGAGCAATCCCGACGCGCCACGCCACGCGCAACATTCGATGATTCTGGTTCCGGTCGATACCCCCGGCGTGAAAATCGTGCGTCCGCTGCCGGTGTTCGGTTATGACGATGCACCCCACGGTCACGCCGAAGTGCTGTTTGAAAACGTACGGGTGCCGTACGAAAACGTCCTGCTGGGCGAAGGACGCGGCTTCGAGATTGCTCAAGGTCGCCTTGGCCCAGGCCGGATTCACCACTGCATGCGCTCGATCGGCATGGCTGAGCGCGCGCTGGAACTGATGTGCAAACGCTCGGTGAACCGCACCGCGTTCGGTAAGCCGCTGGCGCGCCTGGGCGGCAACATCGACAAGATCGCCGACTCGCGGATGGAAATCGACATGGCCCGCCTGTTGACGTTGAAAGCGGCGTACATGATGGACACCGTCGGCAACAAAGTGGCGAAGAGCGAAATCGCGCAGATCAAGGTGGTGGCGCCGAACGTGGCCTTGCGGGTGATCGACCGGGCGATCCAGATCCATGGCGGGGCAGGGGTGTCGAACGATTTCCCGCTGGCCTACATGTATGCGATGCAACGCACCCTGCGCCTGGCCGATGGCCCGGACGAAGTGCACCGCGCGGCGATCGGCAAGTTCGAAATCGGCAAGTACGTGCCTAAAGAGATGCTGCGTAGCGGGCAGTAAGTCCTCTGTGGCGAGGGAGCTTGCTCCCGCTCGGTTGCGCAGCAACCGCAAATCAGGCAACCCGGCGCATCTGATACGACCGGGTTACCTGATTGGGGGCCGCTTCGCGACCCAGCGGGAGCAAGCTCCCTCGCCACATTGGTCAGCATTTCAATTCAATACACCCAAACCTCCACCCGCCGATTTTTGATCCGCCCTTCATCCGCGTTGTTGGCCGCCACCGGCATTTCGGCGCCGAAGCCGCGAATCTCGCGCAACACCACGCCGCTTTTCACCAGTTCCCGCCGTACCGCCATGGCCCGCAGTTTCGACAACAGGTCGGCACGCGTCGGGTCGCTCTTGGCATCGCCAAAACCCACCAGCGTGACCTGTCGATCGGTTTTGTCATGTTGCTTTATATAGTCGAGTACCCGTGACAGGTCTTGCCGGGCCTTGTTGTCGAGGCTGGCGCTGCCTTCTTCGAAGCGAAAATTGACGCTCAGTCGTTGGGCGTGGCGGCTGAGTCCCTGATAACCCTCGGGCATCAGCGCATTGGGGGTGACGGCCATGGCCTGCACGGTCTGGGCGATGAAACCGTTGGCGGCAACGATCGCCTGGCCCTGGCTGCTTTGGGCGAAGGCCACCAGTGCCTCGGCCCAGGGATTTTTTCCGTTTGGCGGCAGGTAAAAGAACAAGCGGCGGGACAGCGGATAGTCTTCGGTGGCAATCAGGCTGCCCTGCGGCAGCATGGCCTGGGATTGACCATCGACAATCGCCACGGCTTTGGCCTGGCGCACGTAAGGCAAACCAATGAAACCGATGCCTTGCGGGTCGAGGCTGACCGCGTCGGACAACTGTTCGCTGGACTCGAAGCGTTTCGCGCCGCCGCTGAGGGTTTTCCCGTGGCCACTGAGGACCAGTTCCTTGAAGGTGTCGTAGGTGCCGGACTGATCATCCCGCGCATACAGATGAATCGTCCCGCCGCTGCCGCCGAGTTCTTCCCAGGTGTTGACTTCGCCACTGAAAATACGCGCCAGTTGCACGGTGTCGAGTTGGTTCAGCGGGTTCTGCGGGTGAAGGATGATCGCCAGGCCGTCGATGGCGATGACCTGTTCGGCACCAGGGCTTTTCAGATCACCCAGTGACTTCAGGTCAGCCACCTCCCGATCCTTGATCGGACGTGATGAGGCCGCCAGATCGGCGCTGCCGGTTTTCAGCGCGCTGAAGCCGGTGCTGGAACCATGAGCCGCCAGCTCTACCTCGACCCGGCGTCCCTGTGCGGTTTCACCGACGATCCGCAGTTCATTGGCGTTGTCCGCAGCCTCGGCGTGTACTTTGACAAGGCCCTGTTGGCGCATCAAGCCTTCGACCAACGCCGGGCCCAATGCCGCGCCGATGGTGTTGGAACCCTGGATGCGCAGCACCGGGCCTTGTTCGGGCGTCGGCAAACCGCTGGCCGAGGCCGTCAACGGCAGCCAGTTGCACAGCATCAACAGGAACAACACGCGCAGTGTCATGCCGGCACCTTACATAGCGAAAGAGGTGCCGGGAGATTAAGTCAGTAAGGTTTCCGAAATATGACGCTTTTCCTTGTGGGAGCGAGGATGGTCGAGAAGGCGGGTTGTCATCCAAAAGAAGGGTCGATAAACCCGCCGCCTTCGCGAA
>NZ_JBSVWS010000294.1:0-3972 GCF_054071155.1 Pseudomonas sp. SDO5532_S415
TTTAGTCCCGCCCACCCCTTCAAGTCTAAACATACAAGCGAGCCTGCTCGCGAAGACGGAGTGTCAGTCGACGTTGATGCTGGCTGACACACCGCTTTCGCGAGCAGGCTCGCTCCCACAGGGTTTCACTCATTTTTTGCGATTAACGTTCGATGATTGCTGTGACACCCTGCCCCCCCGCCGCACAAATCGAAACCAGTCCCCGCCCCTTCCCCGCCGCATCCAGCAACTTCGCCAGGTTGGCAACAATGCGCCCACCCGTGGCAGCGAACGGATGGCCCGCCGCCAGTGAACTGCCTTTGACGTTGAGTCGACTGCGATCGATCGAGCCCAGCGGCGCGTCGAGGCCCAGGCGGCTTTTGCAGTACTGCGGATCTTCCCAGGCCTTCAGCGTGCAGAGCACTTGCGCGGCGAAGGCTTCGTGGATTTCGTAATAGTCGAAGTCCTGCAGCGTCAGCCCGTTACGCGCCAGTAACCGCGGCACCGCATACGCCGGCGCCATCAACAGGCCTTCGGCACCGTTGACGAAATCCACCGCCGCCGCCTCGCCATCACGTAGATAGGCGAGGATCGGCAAGCCGCGTTCCCTGGCCCATTCCTCACTGCCCAACAACACCAGCGACGCACCATCGGTCAGCGGTGTGGAGTTGCCGGCGGTCAGGGTGCCCTTGGCACTCTTCTCGAACGCTGTTTTCAACGAGGTGAGTTTTTCCAGGCTCAGGTCCGGGCGCAGATTGTTGTCACGGGTCAGGCCAAGGAACGGCGTGATCAAATCGTTGTGCCAACCCTCTGCGTAGGACGCGGCCAGTTTCTGATGACTTTCCAGGGCCAGTTGATCCTGTTCTTCACGGGAAATATTCCAGGTCTGGGCCATCAACTCGCAATGCTGCCCCATGGACAAACCGGTGCGCGGTTCGCCGTTGCGCGGGAATTCAGGGATCAGGTGGCGGGGGCGCAATTGCAGGAAGGTTTTCAGTTTGTCGCCGGTACTCCTGGCGCGATTGGCTTGCAGCAGGATCTTCCGCAGACCCTCGCTGACACTGATCGGCGCATCGGAGGTGGTATCGACACCTCCGGCAATACCGCATTCGATCTGGCCCAGGGCGATTTTGTTCGCCACCAGCAGCGCGGCTTCCAGCCCGGTGCCGCAAGCCTGCTGAATGTCATAGGCAGGCGTCGAGGGCGACAGTCGCGAACCGAGTACGCACTCGCGGGTCAGGTTCATGTCCCGCGACAATTTGAGGACCGCGCTTGCGGCCACCTCGCCGATTCGCAGGCCATGCAGGTTGTAGCGCTCGATCAATCCTTCGAGCGCGGCAGTGAGCATGTCCTGGTTACTCGCCGTGGCGTACGGGCCGTTGGAGCGGGCGAAGGGGATCCGGTTACCACCGATGATCGCGACGCGGCGCAGTTGAGTCATGAAAAGCTCCTGATGACATTCCTCGAAGTTGAGCCGATCCCTGTGGGAGCGAGCCTGCTCGCGAAAGCGATTTGTCGGTCACAACAATATTGAATGTGCTACCGCCTTCGCGAGCAGGCTCGCTCCCACAGGGTCTGAGTTCTCCTGAAAATTCCGGGACAAACTAATCTGCTTTGAACAAGCGTAGGCCTTATCTCGTGGATCGAACGACTGATCGCCATTCATGGTCCACACTTTGAATCCCAGCTACCGGAGCGCGTTCCATGTCTGACCGCTATATCGACTTCGCCAATTCGTCCATCGGACATCGCCTGGTCGCAGCCACGGGCCTGCCTTCGCCGGTACGTCTGGAACGCTGGCAGGCAGGCCGGCTGCGTCCGGTCGAGGGTGCATTGCTGATCGGTGGCGGGCCGCTGGCGGAGAAAGTCAGCGCGTTCGCCAACCGCCTGACCGACGCGATCTACAGCTACGGTACCGACCCTTCGATGGCCACGGCATGGATTCCCGGCCACGGCCCGAAACTCAAAGCCGTGGTGTTCGATGCCAGCGATTTGCAGCAAACCGACCAGCTTAAACAACTGCGCGAGTTTTTCCAGCCACTGCTGAAAAACCTCGATCACTGCGCACACCTGGTGATTCTCGGGCGTGATCCGCAGACGTTAAGCGACCCGTTCGCCGCCAGCGCCCAGCGCGCCCTGGAGGGTTTCAGCCGTTCGCTGGCCAAGGAGCTGCGCAGCGGCGGCACCTTGCAACTGATCTACGTCGGTGAAGGCGCCGAAGATCAACTCGAAGGCCCGCTGCGATTTTTCCTTTCGCCCAAAAGCGCTTTCGTCTCCGGGCAGGTGATTCGCCTGAACCCCTGCGACATTCAGGTGACGGACTGGACCCGTCCGCTGGCCGGGCGCAAGGCACTGGTCACCGGCGCGGCACGGGGCATCGGTGCGTCCATCGCCGAGACCCTGGCCCGCGATGGCGCCGACGTCATCCTGCTCGACGTGCCACCGGCGAAAAACGATCTCGAAGCCCTTGCCGCACGCCTCGGCGGGCACAGCATCACGCTGGACATCTGCGCCGAAGACGCTGCCGCACAATTGCTCGAACAGTTGCCCGATGGCGTTGATATCGTGGTGCACAACGCCGGTATCACCCGGGATAAAACCCTGGCCAACATGACCCCGGATTTCTGGGACGCGGTACTCGCGGTCAACCTCAACGCCCCGCAAGTGCTGACCCAGGCCCTGCTCGACAGCGGTACGCTGCGCGACAACGGTCGGGTGATTCTGCTGGCCTCGATCAGCGGAATCGCCGGCAATCGCGGGCAAACCAACTACGCGGCGAGCAAGGCCGGGTTGATCGGCCTGGCGCAAGCCTGGGCACCCTTGCTGCTCGAACGGGGCATCAGCATCAACGCCGTGGCCCCCGGCTTTATCGAAACCCAGATGACCGCGCGGGTTCCCTTCGGCTTGCGCGAAGCCGGGCGACGCATGAGTTCGCTGGGCCAGGGTGGCCTGCCGCAGGACGTCGCCGAAGCGGTGGCATGGCTGGCGCAACCGGGCACCGGCGCATTCACCGGGCAAGCCTTGCGCGTCTGCGGGCAAAGTGTTCTGGGGGCATAGGCATGACGACTGATTGGCACACACTCACTCGCGAACCCGCTCTGCCGGCGTTGTACGCAAAAGCCGCGACGCGGCGCAGGATCACCGGCACCACCCTGCCCGATTCGGGGTTGCGTTGCTGGGTCGATGTCGAGCCCAAGCGCCTGGCGGCCTATCGCAAAGTCTGCGGATTCAATGACAACAGCCTGCTGCCACCGACCTATCCCCACATCCTCGCCTTCGCCTTGCAAATGCAATTGCTCACCGCCCAAGACTTTCCGTTTCCGTTGCTGGGGCTGATTCACCTGAGCAATCGCATCCGTGTGCTGCGCCCCATGGGCGGGCTCAATCGGGCGCGGATCGGCGTGAACGTGCAGAACCTGCAACCCCATGCCAAGGGGGCGACGTTCGATCTGGTGACGACCCTGGATGATCAGTTGGGGACGCTGTGGGAGGCGCAAAGCCAGATGCTCTGTCGCGGCGTCAAGCTTGAGGGCGAGCCCGTCGAAGAGGTGCTGGCTTCGTCGCTGACACTGACACAAGTCGCCCAATGGAAAGCGCCTTCGGACATTGGCCGCCAATACGCCAGGGTCTCCGGGGACTACAACCCGATTCACCTGAGTGCGGCCAGCGCCCGGCTGTTCGGTTTTCCTTCGGCCATCGCCCACGGGTTATGGAACAAGGCGCGCACACTGGCCGCGCTGGAGGATCATTTGCCGGCGGCGAACATCGAGATCGCGGTGCAATTCAAGAAACCGGTGCGCCTGCCCAGCAGTGTGGCGCTACTGGCCAGTGCGGCGGGGTCCGGTGGCGAACTGCAATTGATCGGGGACGGGGATCTGGAGCACATGGTCGGGCGGTGGCGGCCCCTAACCTGATCTTTCGACAGGGGCGCTACGGGTGCCTGTCAGATCGCTTTCGCGAGCAGGCTCGCTCCCATCGATCAAATGTGGGAGC
>NZ_JBSVWS010000295.1:0-3965 GCF_054071155.1 Pseudomonas sp. SDO5532_S415
AAAAGTCAGTTAAACCGTGTCGCCGCCTTCGCGAGCAGGCTCGCTCCCACATTGAATCTTTGTTCGGTCATTGAGTTTGTGGCGTACACAAATCAACTGTGGGAGCGAGCCTGCTCGCGAAGGGGCCGGTATGGGCGCTCTAGATCAACGTCTCGATACGCAGAGAATTAGTCGACCCCGGCTGCCCAAACGGCACACCCGCCGTGATCAATAGCGTGTCGCCACGCTGCGCCATGCCTTGGGCCTGGGCGATTTCCAGCGCCGTCGAGCACACTTCATCCACCTGGCGCAGACGATCATTGACCACCGAATGCACCCCCCACGCCACGGTCAAGCGGCGCGCGGTCGAAAGGTTCGGCGTCAGGTTGAGGATCGGTACGGTTGGCCGTTCCCGCGCCGCCCGCAGGCTCGACGTGCCCGACTCGCTGTAGTTCACCAGCACCGCCACCGGCAGCACGTTGCTGATCCGGCGGATCGCGCAGCTGATTGCATCGGAAACCGTGGCTTCGGCTTTCGGTCGGCTGACGTCGAGCTGGGCTTGATAGTCCGGACCGTTTTCCACCTGGCGGATGATCTTGCTCATCATCTGCACGGCTTCCAGAGGGTACTCGCCGGACGCGGTTTCCGCCGACAGCATCACCGCGTCAGCCCCTTCGGCCACGGCGTTGGCGACATCGGTGACTTCGGCACGGGTCGGTGCCGGGGAGAAGCGCATCGATTCGAGCATCTGCGTCGCCACCACCACCGGTTTGCCGAGCTGGCGGCAGGTACTGATGATGTTCTTCTGAATTTGCGGCACGCTTTCGGCCGGTACTTCCACGCCCAGATCGCCGCGAGCGACCATGATCGCGTCGCTCAGCTCGGCGATTTCCCGCAGCTGGGTCACCGCCGAGGGCTTCTCGATCTTGGCCATCAAAAACGCTTTGTCGCCGATCAGTGCGCGGGCTTCGCGAATGTCATCCGGACGCTGCACGAACGACAGTGCCACCCAGTCCACACCCAGTTCCAGGCCGAAGCTCAAGTCACGGCGATCCTTGGCGGTCAGCGGGCTCAGGTCGAGTACGGCTTGCGGCACGTTCACGCCTTTGCGATCCGACAGTTCGCCGCCGTTGAGCACCGTGGTGTCGATGGCGTCGGCGTACTTGGTGACTACCCGCAGGCGCAGCTTGCCGTCATCGAGCAGCAAGTCCATGCCCGGCTCCAGCGCGGCGATGATTTCCGGGTGCGGCAGGTTGACCCGGCGTTCATCGCCCGGCGTGGCATCCAGGTCCAGACGCAGGGCCTGACCGCGCACCAGTTGCACCTTGCCCTCGGCGAACTTGCCGACCCGCAGTTTCGGGCCTTGCAGGTCCATCAAAATGCCCAGCGGATAATTCAACTGGCGCTCGACTTCGCGAATCCACTGATAGCGCTGGGCGTGATCGGCGTGATCACCGTGGCTGAAATTCAGGCGAAAGATGTTGACCCCGGCCAGCACCAGTTCACGGATGTCGTCGATCCCGCCGATGGCAGGCCCCAGGGTGGCGAGGATTTTGACCTTCTTATCAGGCGTCATGTTTAGGGTTCTCGAGAATCAGGATGGCGCGGAAGTCATTGACGTTGGTACGGGTCGGCTCGGTGACGATCAGTGCGTCCAGCGCCTCGAAGTAGCCATAGCCGTTGTTGTTGTCCAACTCGTCGCTGGCGCTCAGGCCCAGTGCGGCGGCGCGGGCGTAGCTGTCCGGCGTCATGATCGCGCCGGCGTTGTCTTCGGAGCCGTCGATGCCGTCGGTGTCGCCGGCCAGGGCGTAGACGCCCGGCAAGCCCTTGAGGCTGTCGGTCAGGCTCAGCAGGAATTCGGCGTTGCGTCCGCCTCGGCCATTACCGCGCACGGTGACGGTGGTTTCGCCGCCGGAGAGAATCACGCAGGGCGCCGCCAACGGTTGACCGTGCTGCACCACCTGACGGGCGATGCCGGCGTGGACTTTCGCCACTTCGCGGGATTCGCCTTCCAGGTCGCCGAGGATCAGCGGGCTGAACCCGGCCTGTCGGCATTTCACCGCCGCCGCTTCCAGCGATTGCTGCGGACGGGCGATCAACTGGAAGTGACTGCGGGCCAGGCTCGGGTCGCCGGGTTTGACGGTTTCCGATTCCGGGCTTTGCAACCAGGTACGCACCGAGGCGGGTACTTCAATGTCGTAGCGCTTGAGGATCGCCAAGGCTTCGGCCGAGGTACTTGGGTCGGCCACGGTGGGGCCGGAAGCGATGACCGTGGCGAGGTCGCCCGGTACATCGGAAATCGCATAGGTGTACACGGTTGCCGGCCAGCAGGCCTTGCCCAGACGTCCGCCCTTGATCGCCGAGAGGTGCTTGCGCACGCAGTTCATCTCGCCGATGGAGGCGCCGGATTTGAGCAGGGCTTTGTTGATCGACTGCTTGTCGGCCAGGGTGATGCCGGCGGCCGGAAGTGCGAGCAGCGCCGAACCGCCACCGGACAGCAGGAAGATCACTCGGTCTTTTTCGCTCAGGTCGCTGACCAGTTCGAATACCCGTTTGGCGACGGCTTGTCCCGCGGCGTCCGGGACCGGATGCGCAGCTTCGACCACTTCGATTTTTTCGCACGGCGCGCCGTGTCCGTAGCGCGTCACCACCAGACCGGACACTTCTCCCTGCCAGCAACGCTCGACCACCTGGGCCATGGCGGCCGCGGCTTTACCGGCACCGATGACGATCACCCGACCGCTGCGATCGGCGGGCAGGTGGGCTTCGAGGACTTGTTGAGGATGGGCCGCGTCGATGGCTGTGGCGAACAGCTCGCGCAGGAATTGTTGCGGATCGACCGACATGGCGGGCTCCCGGAATTCTTGTTATTTGAAGGGAAGACAACTCAATCCTGTGGGAGCTGGCTTGCCAGCGATTCAGGCACTGCGGTCGTTCAGGCAGACCGCGTCGATGCCATCGCGGGCAAGCCCGCTCCCACAGAGAGCGAGCCAGGCAGGGCTTACTTCTTGTCGCGAATCGAGAAGTTCGCCATGTGTTCCAGGCCTTTGATCAGCGCCGAGTGATCCCAGTTGCTGCCACCGATGGCCGCGCAGGTGCTGAACACTTGCTGGGCGTTGGCGGTGTTCGGCAGGTTGATGTTCAACTCCTTGGCACCTTGCAGGGCCAGGTTCAGGTCCTTCTGGTGCAGGCTGATGCGGAAGCCCGGATCGAAGGTGCCTTTGATCATGCGCTCGCCGTGCACTTCGAGGATCTTCGACGAAGCGAAACCGCCCATCAGCGCTTCACGCACCTTGGCGGGATCGGCGCCGTTTTTCGAGGCGAACAACAGGGCTTCAGCCACCGCCTGGATGTTCAGCGCAACGATGATCTGGTTGGCCACTTTCGCGGTCTGACCGTCGCCATTGCCACCGACCAGGGTGATGTTCTTGCCCATGGCCTGGAACAGCGGCAGGGCGCGTTCGAAGGCATCGGCGTCACCGCCGACCATGATGCTCAGGGTCGCGGCCTTGGCGCCGACTTCACCACCGGACACTGGCGCGTCGAGGTACTGCGCGCCTTTTTCGTTGATTTTGGCAGCGAAGGCTTTGGTGGCGGTTGGCGAGATCGAGCTCATGTCGATCACGATTTTGCCTTTGCCGATACCCGCGGCAACGCCGTCAGCGCGGAACAGCACGTCATCGACTTGCGGGGTATCCGGGACCATGACGATGATGAATTCGGCTTCTTGCGCGACTTCTTTCGGGTTCGCCAGGGCAACGGCGCCAGCGGCGACCAGGTCGGCAGGCGCGGCGTCGTGGTGCGCCGACAGGAACAGGCTGTGACCGGCTTTCTGCAGGTTCGCCGCCATTGGGTGGCCCATGATGCCGGTGCCGATAAATCCGATTTTAGCCATGAGAAAATCCTCTTGTTTTTATTGCTGCTTCAAGCAAATAGGGGAGTGCTTCTATGTGGGAGCGAGCCTGCTCGCGAATGCGATAGAACAT
>NZ_JBSVWS010000296.1:0-3934 GCF_054071155.1 Pseudomonas sp. SDO5532_S415
TATCAGCTGACATTAATGTTTGCTGATACACCGCATTCGCGAGCAGGCTCGCTCCCACAGTGATTTTTGCGCCCTGTAGCTATTTGGTCTTTTTGGGAATCCGCACCAGCTGGGTATTGGAATACATGTCGTGCCAGCTGCGTTTCTGCTTGTCGAACAGCGACCAGATGAATCCGAGGCCCACGCACAGCAGCGAAGCGATCGACACCACGAAGCGCAGCAGCGCTTGCCACAGGCTGATGGAGGAGCCATCGGCATTCTGTACGCGAATGCACCAGACCTGCATGCCCAGGGTTTGGCCTGAGTGGGTCCAGAACTTGGCGAAGAAGCCAAACAGAACGAACAGCAGTACGGTCGAGAGCAGCGGGTCGCCGTCGAGCGCTCCGGTCTCCGTGAGCGCGCGCATTTTTTCTTCACCGATGATCGCCATCTGAATCATCTTGTAGGCGCCGCTGGTCACGATGAGCAGGGCGGTGCACAACAGGAAATCATAGAACATCGCCGCCAGACGACGACCCAGGCCAGCGGCAGGAAATTCGCCCTGGGGTTTCAGCAGGTGTTTCGACATGACGGCACTCAAAGGGAAAAAAGAAGCCATTTTACGGATTTACGCGCACAAAAAAGCCCCTGATGTCAGCATCAGGGGCTTTTTCGTTACAGAAGATTAGCCTTCTGCTTGTACTTCGTCAGCCTGCATGCCTTTCTGGCCTTGCACAGCGATGAAGGTCACTTTCTGGCCTTCTTTCAGGCTCTTGAAACCGTTGCCCTGAATAGCGCGGAAATGCACGAACAGATCCGGACCGCTTTCTGGAGTGATAAAACCAAAACCTTTCTCGTCGTTAAACCACTTGACGGTACCGCTCTGACGTTGGGACATTTCTTATTTCCTTTGACGCTAAAATTAATGACAGTCTCCTTCTCATGAAAGAGTACTGGGGCTGGTTGCAGGAGAGTAAGAAGACGTCGAACGGGATGTAGCTAACTTGGTGGCTACTGCCCAGGTCACGATTCCAAGCGACCCATGCAAACACAGTGAACAAACTCTACGCCAACTATGGGAGAAAAAACAAGCCCCTGCGAAGCCCGCATTTCCTCGGGTTGCTGGCAGTTTTTCGGGCCATTAGTGGCAGCTTATTCGATACGACTGTTCAATTGTTTTCGAACGTTATAAGCAAAGTTCATAATCGAAGCTTAGAGCCAAACGATGCACTCTTTTATGGCGGTTGCGTTACACATTAGTGCATTGTTAACGCAACCGCGTTACTTATAGGAACAATCAATCAGCCGCGATAGTAGCGTTGCGGAACAAATGGCATTTTGCTTACAAGCAAAGGAACCTTTTTCCCACGAACAATCGCCCATACTGGAGTATCGAGAGCGATATAAGCGCTGTCGACATAACCCATCGCCAAAGGACCGCCCAAGGTCGGCCCGAAACCGCCGCTGCAGACGCTGCCGATGATCTCGCCCGCTTCGTTGACGATCTCTGCGCCTTCGCGCACCGGAGTACGTTCCTGAGGCAGCAGGCCGATACGCTTGCGGCTGACACCGCCCTGTTGCTGGGCGAACACGCTTTCAGCGCCAGGGAAACCGCCGGCACGCGCACCCTCGGCACGACGAGGCTTGGAAATGGCCCACAACAGGCTGGCTTCGATCGGAGTGGTGTCGGTGTTCATGTCGTGGCCGTACAGGCACAGGCCGGCTTCCAGGCGCAGCGAGTCGCGCGCACCAAGGCCGATGGCTTCGACTTCCGGTTCCGCCAGCAGGGCGCGGGCGAGGGCTTCGGCGCTGGCGGCCGGCACGGAGATTTCGAAACCGTCTTCACCGGTGTAGCCCGAGCGGCTGACAAAGCAGTCAACGCCCAGCAATTGCACACGGGCGAACTGCATGAACGTCATTTTCGCCACTTCCGGAGCCAGGCGCGCCAGCACGGTGACCGCCGCCGGACCTTGCAGGGCCAGCAGGGCGCGCTCTTCGAACAGTGGTTCGATACGGCATTGTTCGCCGATGTGTTTGCGCAGGTGTGCCAGGTCCTGGTCCTTGCAGGCCGCGTTGACCACCAGGAACAATTCGTCGTTACCCAGGTTGGCGACCATCAGGTCATCGAGGATGCCACCGGTCTCGTTGGTGAACATCGCATAGCGCTGCATGCCCACCGGCAGGTCGATGATATCCACCGGCACCAGGGTCTCCAGGGCCTTGGCGGCATTGGCGCCGGTCAGACGGATCTGGCCCATGTGCGATACATCGAACAGCCCGGCCTGATCGCGAGTGTGCTGGTGTTCTTTCATCACGCCCAGCGGGTATTGCACCGGCATGTCATAGCCGGCGAATGGCACCATGCGTGCGCCCAGTTCGATGTGCAGTGCGTGCAACGGGGTTTTCAACAGTTGTTCGGTGGACATATTCAGCTCCTGAAAAAGGGTGCAGATGCAGATGAGCGCACATCAGCACTCGATAATGTTGACCGCCAAACCGCCTCGGGCGGTTTCCTTGTATTTGCTTTTCATGTCGGCGCCGGTCTGGCGCATGGTGCGGATGACCTTGTCGAGGGAGACGAAATGCTGTCCGTCGCCACGCATGGCCATGCGCACCGCATTGATGGCCTTGACCGAGCCCATGGCGTTGCGCTCGATGCAAGGCACTTGCACCAGCCCGCCGATCGGGTCGCAGGTCAGGCCCAGGTTGTGTTCCATGCCGATTTCCGCGGCGTTTTCCACTTGTTGCACCGTGCCGCCGAGGACTTCGCACAAGGCCCCGGCCGCCATGGAACACGCCACGCCAACCTCACCCTGGCAGCCGACTTCGGCGCCGGAAATCGAGGCGTTTTCCTTGTACAAGATACCGATGGCCGCGGCGGTCAGCAGAAAACGCACCACCCCGTCTTCGTTCGCCGCGGGAATGAAACGCATGTAGTAATGCAGCACTGCCGGAATGATCCCGGCCGCACCGTTGGTGGGCGCCGTGACGACGCGTCCGCCATTGGCGTTTTCTTCGTTGACGGCCAGGGCGTAGAGGTTGACCCAGTCCAGCACCGACAGCGGATCGCGCAGGGACGATTCCGGGTTCTTGCACAATTGCCGATACAGCGCAGCCGCCCGACGCTTGACCTTCAAGCCGCCGGGCAAGATGCCCTCGTTACGGCAACCAGCGGCAACGCAGTCCTGCATCACTTGCCAGATCTTCAACAGACCGGCACGGGTTTCCGCTTCGGGGCGCCAGGCACTTTCGTTGGTCAGCATCACCTGGCTGATGGACAGCCCGTAGGTGGCGCAGTGACCGAGCAGTTCCTTGGCGTTTTTGAAGGGAAAGGTGAGCGCGGTTGAGTCTTCGACGATGCGATCGGCACCGGCGGCGTCTTTATCGACGACAAAGCCGCCGCCGACCGAGTAATACTCGCGACTGCGGATCTGCAGGCCCGCGGCGTCGAATGCGCGAAAAATCATGCCGTTGGGGTGATAGGCCAACGGTTTGCGGATCATCGCCAGGTGTTCTTTCTCGTTGAACGCAATGCTGTGTTCGCCGAGCAGGTTCAAGCGTCCGCTGCCACGAATGTCATGCAGGCGAGCGGCGACGGTTTCGGTGTCCACGGTATCCGGGTGTTCACCTTCCAGGCCCAGCAGCACAGCCTTGTCACTGCCGTGGCCCTTGCCGGTGGCACCGAGTGAACCATAGAGCTCGACCTTGACGCAGGTGGTCGCGGTCAGCAGGTTTTCTCGGCGCAGGCCTTCGGCGAAACGCGCGGCTGCGCGCATCGGGCCGACGGTGTGGGAGCTGGAGGGGCCGATGCCAATCTTGAACAGGTCGAACACGCTTAACGACATGGTTGTTCTCCGGTTTCTTGTTATAGGTATGGCGGAATGTGATATCAGGTGCAGATCACCTGTGGGAGCGAGCCTGCTCGCGAAAACGGTGGGTCAGTCACCATCAATGT
>NZ_JBSVWS010000297.1:0-3928 GCF_054071155.1 Pseudomonas sp. SDO5532_S415
ACAGTAGATTTACGGTGTATGCAAAACCGATGAGTGATCGAGATCCATTGTGGGAGCGAGCCTGCTCGCGAAGGCTGCAAAGGACCCTATCTGCGTCCGTTACCGACCGGCGCTCTGGCCGCCGTCGACGTGCAGGATCTCTCCCGTGATGAACTCTGCCGAATCCAGGAACACGATGGCGCTGGCGACTTCGCTGGCTTCACCCATACGCCCCAGCGGATGGAGGGTGCCCAGCATTTCGTAGTATTCCTTGTTGTGCATCGGCGTCTTGGTGATGCCCGGCGCAACGGCGTTGATGCGGATGCCTTGCTTGGCGTACTCAATCGCCAGCGCTCTGGTAGCGGCGTTCAAGCCACCTTTGGTCAGCGCCGCCAATGCCGTGTGCGCGCCGCTGATGCCGTTGTCTACGCTGCCGGTGACGGTCACAACATGGCCGCTCCCATGCTTTTCCATTTCGGCGATGGCCAGTTGGGTGATGTGATAGAAGCCCGCCATATTCACATTCATGACGGCGTTGAAGTCTCCGAGGGTGTTCTCGGTGAAAGGCTTGCCGATGTAGATGCCGGCGTTGTTCACCAGCGTGTCGACCCGGCCGAATCGCTCGACCGCTTCGCCAACGACACGCTGCGCCGTTGCCGGATCACCGATATCGCCCGCTACCGCCAGGATGTTCGGGTCGTCGGACGGCTTGATCGTACGAGACGTTGCGACGATCCGGTAGTCGAGCTTTCGAAACGCCTTGACGACTTCGGCACCGATGCCTTGTGACGCGCCGGTGACGATGACAACCTTTTGAGATGCACTCATGGGTTTACTCCAAAGAGGGACTTGTTTGTCGTTGACGCCGATTTGACTGGGAGTCTGTGGCGCCGGCGCGATCGACGCCGTCGCTGACTGCGCCGGCAAGGGCCCAGTTTAAAGAACCGGCCGGTGGCGTCTGCTATGCGTTGGTAATGGCGGTGGATACATGGGTATTAGGGCCTGGTACTCAAGTATGTGTGACGCTGCAAGCCAGTGTTCGAGTACGAATTGATCGCACTTGGCGTCAGCGTCGACAAATGAGTGAGAAGGGGAGGCGGAGTTCTTACGAAAAGCCCTGCAACCCGGAAAAATAGATCCGCCTCCTTTGTTGACGATAACTCCTGGATTGGCTCCGAGGCTGCGACCGGGTGGCTACAACTGCCATATCGATGGCATTTGAGTCCGACGCGGCGCAAATGTGCAGGCCAAGCGGCAAGTGATCCGGGTTTCGTCTAGAGTTTTCACACTGCTTGCTCTTAAGTATTCCGACAACTCAGGAAGGAAGAGATGAAGATAATTTTGGCCGCTGCAGCGTTTGCGATTTTGACTGGTTGTGCGTCTGGCACAATAAATACACTGAGCGAAAGTCGTTACGGATGTAGTGCCACCGGGAGTTTTTTTGATTTTTCAGCGGACAATGCAGTCGAGACATGCCGCAAAAAAATCGAACAGTTCTGTCAACGCAATGGTGCTCCACCCGTCATAGGGAAGATAATGTCAGAGCCTTCTGGCCCCGCTCGCTATGCAACAGCCGATATAAATTTTCAGTGCATGAGCGCGAAGGATGCGGAATTAAAACAAAAACAAATGGACGACATCAAAAACCACCAGATGAAGGCAAGTATTCAAAACGCCAAGGCAACATGTCAGCAAGACTTTGGGTTCACACCAAACACCCCTGAGTTTGGTAATTGCTTACTTCAGCTACAGCAGCAGAGAGCTGAAGATGAACGGGCAAAGGCGTACAGAGACGCAAGTGACGAGCGCGCGGAGGCCGCATTGGCCCAACAGCGGCGAGAGGCTGCAGATAAAAACTTTATGGGAGCCATGCAGATGATTAATGACAATAATAATAAAAACCTTGATCGACTGAATAATGGCGCCAGCAAAAATATAAACTGTACAAGCTCTTCTTATGGGGCGACTGTCCAAACAAACTGCTATTAAGGCTTTGGGTCGCAGCAGTTGCGATGACTAAATACGTAATCGGGGCAGATCACGTTTGTGAGTCGTGGTCTGATCCCATATCTCTACAAAGGCTTTTGACTCAAGCCTGAAGTTTATTTTTCGAAGCAAGTGCTATATTTGGTAAGCGCCTAAGCTACTATGCTCGATTCGCGCGAGCGCCAGTGCCTTGCTGTAGTGATGCAAGCCAGTGGACTAAGCCCGGCCACTATCCACCCAGTCTTATGAGGAATGCTGCATGAACATGATTTCATACTGGAAAAATCATGAAGAAATCCACGTTGATGAAGGGTTGGTCCTCATTATTGGTTGGTATGATCACAAGAACCAACATAATGGTGGAAGTAAGGCCTTGGGCGTTCATTGGGGCGATTACCCACAATCCAGAGGCGTGTTGAGCCCTTGTGTAATACCTGAATCTACGCGCAGCGCTATTTTGTCTGGACTTTTACATCAGGCCGTTTCCAGTTCGAACTTACAGCAGGTTGAGTCAGTTACTAGGGCAATTGAGTTTTTTCACTCGCCAACAAAAAAATGCGATTGACACTTTTCGTTTAATTCGCTTGACTCGCAAAGGCGACACATTTGTTGGTCCATTAGCTTAATTTTTTGATCCAAGGAGAAAGTCGTGCTATATCGGCTAATAGAACTCACGCAAGGTAATCTTGATAATAATCATCTGTACCTCTCCAGCGTTATAGGCTTTTTTCCGGCTGAGTCCATCGGCGGTCCTAATGCAAGTGAGATCGGCACGCAGGTAGAGATTCACTGCGGTATTGCGGAGCCGGTTTTCACAGATATTGCTGGTGACAAGAAGATTTTCAGAAAGCGCTCATGGGTTGGGGAGTTTTTCAAGTCCCATTCCTTGTCTGCCGGCAGCAAGGTAATAATTGAAAAGACAGGGGCCAATCGCTACCACATTTACCCGGTACGAACGTAATTTTCGAAAGATCACTTGGTGCTCAATCGGAAAGTGCCGACACAAGTTTAGTGCCTGGCTCCAAAGTCATTGAAAATTCTCATTGCAAGGGAAAAGGGGACAGATTTAGTTTCATGGGTAATAGACTTGTCCCTGAGCGATCCCAAGCCGACCAGTGAAATACCGATTTGACTAGGATAAAGGTGACAGATCTATTTATTACAATATGCCACTTCCCTTTGAATAAAATAAACGTGTTATGGAGTCATCATATGAAAGTCAGCAACCCACTGACAATTATCGCTATTTTCGCGGGTCTAGCCGAAACGCTTGCGTGTGTTGCACTAGTAAAACTACCACTAGAAATACAACAAATTTTTGTTTACTTCGTAATAGCCTTTCCGTCAGGAATAGTGGCTTTGTTTTTTTTTCGTCCTCTATTACAAAAATACCGTACTGTACGCCCCGAGTGATTTCGAAGACCAAAATCACTATCTTGAAGCTAACCAAATGAAAGAAACCGTCTCGATAAAAATCGAGGAAATTTTTGCAGAATTCAACAAAAAAGGTAGCCACCTTTCCAGAGAAGAAATAGAAAAAGCGAAAACAACCGTCGTAAATACCATCGATGAAGCCGCATCACGTTCACGAAGCGATCAGATTATAGACTTCCTTCAAGACACTCCAGCCACAACTATGCAACTTAGCCAAGCGCTAAGTATAAACCCCTCATATGCTTTCACAATTCTGAAAAAGCTTGAGCTAGAACAAAAAGTTTTACGCCGTAATTTACCCGGCACAACATCCCGCAGATGGGAGTTAAACAAAACGATTAACCCCTGAGCCCATACCGAAAAAACAAGACCATAAAAGGGGCAGATTTATTTTTCAGAAAAATAAATCTGCCCCCTTTTTTCTTATGCCCCCTTTTTTCTTATGCCCCCTTTTTTCTTAGTACCGTGCTTTCGATCGTGACGTTCTCTGCTGCGATCTACCTGATTGATGGTGGGCTGGCCGCCTGAA
>NZ_JBSVWS010000298.1:0-3871 GCF_054071155.1 Pseudomonas sp. SDO5532_S415
ACCGTAAAAGTCGCCTGACACACCGCCTTCGCGAGCAGGCTCGCTCCCACAGGGGGGGCTACGATCCCCACCCCTCGCGCACCGCCCGCCGAATCCCTTCCAGCAGCATCGCGAACGCCGGGTTGTCGTTGTTCTCGCGCCAGATCAGATGCAGCTCGCTTTGCACCCCTTCGCCCAGGTCGATATCGCGAAACACGACGTTCTTGAACACCACGCTGGTGGCGCAACGGGGCACCAGGGCCAGGCCCATGGCGGCATTGACCAGGGCAAGGATGGTCAGGGACGACCCGAGCCACTGAACGTAATCCGGCGCAACGCGGGCCGAGCGCAGCATGCCGGTCAGCAGCTCGTTGAACGGCGGGTAGGCGGCGTGGGAGTACATCAGGAACGGCTGGCCGTCGAGGTCCCTGACCGACACGCTGGTGGCCGTGGCCAGTGGATGGGTGCTCGGTACCGCCAGTACAAAGGATTCACGCACCAGGCATTCGGTGGAATAACCAGGCTCCAGCAACGGCGCGCGGGCGATGCCCAGGTCAATGCGCCGGGCGCGCAGGGCTTCGTGTTGCTGGTAGGTGTTCATTTCCGACAGGTCGATTTTGACGTGGGGTTGCGTCAGTCGCGCCTCGGCGATGACCTTGGGCAGGAACTCGTACACCGCGCTGCCGACGAAGCTGATATTGACCGAGCCGATATCGCCCTCGGCAAAACGCCGGGCGGTCACCGCGGCTTGCTGGGCGCGCTCCAGCAGGTTCTGTGCCTCGATGAAGAACGCACGGCCGGCAGCGGTGAGGGCGACGCTGCGGGTACTGCGGGTGAACAGCTCGACCCCCAGGTGATGCTCCAGCAACTGAATCTGCCGGCTCAGCGGCGGTTGAGTCATGTTCAGCCGTTCGGCGGCGCGGCGGAAATTCAGTTCGGTGGCGACGGTGGTAAAGCAGCGCAGTTGCGTCAGTTCGAACATTGATCTAATCCAGGTATCAATCGAATGCCAAGTTAGATTAGACGGGATCAATGCGGGCGTCCATCATCGCTCCAGGCCTACACCAATCCCTTAAAGCTACCCCTACAAAAAAAATGATCGGGAGTCGCCCCTTGAATACCCACCAGAGTCCACCCGACCCGAACGTGCTCGCCCGCGCTGCCGCCAAGGTCAAGCGCCACATCCTGCCGCTGTTCGTGATCATGTTCATCGTCAACTACATCGACCGGGTCAACATCGGCTTCGTACGCAGCCACCTGGAAACCGACCTGGGCATTGGCGCTGCCGCCTACGGCCTGGGTGCCGGGCTGTTCTTCATCGGCTACGCCATTTTCGAAGTACCGTCCAATCTGCTGCTGCAACGTTACGGCGCCCGCGCCTGGCTGACGCGGATCATGTTCACCTGGGGCGCCGCCGCGATGGCGATGGCCTTCGTCCAGGGTGAAACCAGCTTCTATGTGCTGCGCTTTATCCTTGGCGCCGCTGAAGCCGGCTTCTTTCCCGGGATCATTTATTACTTCACCCAATGGCTGCCATCCACCGAACGCGGCAAGGCCATGGCGATTTTCCTCAGCGGCTCGGCCATCGCTTCGGTGATTTCCGGCCCGGTGTCCGGCGCGCTGCTGCACATCGAAGGCTTGAGCCTGCACGGCTGGCAGTGGATGTTCCTGATCGAAGGCTTTGCCTCCATCGCCCTCTGCGGTTTTGTCTGGTTCTGGCTGCAATCGCATCCACGGGAAGCCAAGTGGCTCAGCGAGGAAGAAAAGACCGCGCTGATCACGGCCATTGATCTGGAGCAGCAGGCTCGCGATGCCACGCATACGGTCAAGCCGTCGATGTTCAAGTTGCTGGCCGACAAACAGATCGCGCTGTTCTGCTTCATCTACTTCTCGATTGCCCTGACCATTTACGGCGCCACGTTCTGGCTGCCGAGCATGATCAAGAAGATGGGCAACCTCGGTGACTTCCAGGTCGGCCTGTTCAACTCGATTCCGTGGATCATCTCCATCGTCGCGATGTACGGCTTCGCCGCCATGGCCAGCAAATGGAAGTACCAGCAGGCCTGGGTCGCGGTGACACTGGTGATTGCCTCATTCGGCATGTTCATGTCCACCACCGGTGGCCCGGTCTTCGCTTTCGTCGCCATCTGTTTTGCCGCGATCGGCTTCAAGGCGGCCTCGGCATTGTTCTGGCCGATCCCGCAAGGCTATCTGGACGCGCGCATCGCCGCGGCGGTGATCGCCCTGATCAACTCCATCGGCAACCTCGGCGGCTTCGTCGCCCCGACGGCGTTCGGCATCCTGGAACAGACCACCGGTTCCATCGAAGGCGGCCTGTATGGCCTGGCCGCTACATCACTGGTCGCGGCGGTGGTGATCTTCTTCGCCCGCACGGCACCGCGCGGCAACATCCTGAGCTCGCCGGCCGAAGACGCCACCGCAAAAAAGCCGGTCAGTCATCAAGCCCTGAAATCTGATCCAACGGGAGCAGCCTCTTGAAAATCACACGAGTCACCGTCACGCCCATCGCCTTCCGTGATCCGCCGCTGCTGAACGCCAGCGGCATTCATGAACCCTTCGCGCTGCGCTCGATCATCGAGATCGAAAGCGACAACGGCTACATCGGCCTGGGTGAAAGCTACGGCGACGCGCCTGCACTGGCGATCCAGCAGCAACTGCAAAGCCAACTGATCGGACTGGACCCGTTCAACCTCAATCAACTGCGCGCGATCGTCCAGGCCACGGTGGCGGCGAACAAACCGGCGAGCCTGGCCGGCGCGGAACTGGCGCCCGGGTCCCACGCCAGCAAAGCGGTGAGCAATGCCTACTCGGCGTTTGAAGTGGCGTTTCTGGACCTGCAGGCACACTCCCTGAACGTGCCCTTGGTGGACTTGCTGGGCGGGGCGATCCGCGACGAGATTCCATTCAGCGCCTATCTGTTCTTCAAGTACGCGCAGCACGTCGATTCACCCTACAAGCCCGACAGTTGGGGCGAGGCGCTGAACGAGGAGCAGATCGTCGCCCAGGCGCGGCGCATGATCGAGGCCTACGGCTTCAAGAGCATCAAACTCAAGGCCGGCACGCTGCCGCCGGAGCATGAAGTGTCGTGCATCAAGGCCTTGAAAAGGGCGTTTCCCGGCTATCCGCTGCGCATCGACCCGAACGGTAACTGGTCGCTGGAAACCTCGGTCCGCATGGCCGAACTGCTCGGTGACGACCTGCAGTATTACGAAGACCCGACGCCGGGCCTGGATGGCATGGCCGAGCTGCACAAACGCACCGGCCTGCCGCTGGCGACCAACATGGTGGTCACCGACTTCGATGAGTTCCGCCGCAGCGTGGCGCAGAACAGCGTGCAGATCGTCCTCGCCGACCACCACTACTGGGGCGGCCTGCGCGACACCCAGGCACTGGCGAAAATGTGCGAGACCTTCGGGCTTGGCGTGTCCATGCATTCGAACTCGCACCTGGGCATCAGCCTGATGGCCATGGCCCATGTCGCCGCCTCGGTGCCGAACCTCGATTACGCCTGTGACACCCACTATCCATGGCAGGAACCGGATGAAGAGGTGATCAAGGGCGGCAAGCTGCCGATCGTCGACGGCTGCGTGAAAATCACCCGGGCTCCGGGGCTGGGCCTGGAACTGGACCATGATCAATTGGGCAAGCTGCATGACCAGTACCTGACGTGCGGGATTCGCCAGCGCGATGATGTGAAGCAGATGCAGCGTTACAAACCGGACTGGAAGGCGGTCAAGCCTCGGTTCTGATTGCAGTGTTTTGATGGGCATGTAGCAACCTTTGGTCCGGGAAGCGTGGTCGCGCTTGCCCGGACTTTTTTTCCTGTCGAACTGTTTTTTTGTAGGGGAGCAGGATGTGCCGGCCTTATCTC
>NZ_JBSVWS010000299.1:0-3836 GCF_054071155.1 Pseudomonas sp. SDO5532_S415
GTACACAAAACCCATGTGGGAGCGAGCCTGCTCGCGAAAGCGATCGCTCAAACACCGCGAATCTCCAAACTGACCACTGCCAGCCAATCCCCGTATAATCGCGCTTTTTTCCCGAAAGGCACCCCGCTCGTGGCAGACAAACGGTACAGCTGCATTGGTTTGTATAACCCCAAGTCACCGGAGAACGTCGGTTCGGTGATGCGCGCCGCTGGCTGTTATGGCGTGGCATCGGTGTTCTATACCGGCAAGCGCTATGAGCGTGCTGCCGACTTCGTCACCGACACCAAGCGCGTCCACTACGACATCCCGCTGATCGGCATCGACGACTTGAAGAAAATCCTGCCACTGAACTGCGTTCCGGTCGCCGTGGAGCTGGTCGACGGCGCCCGCCCGTTGCCTGAGTACACACACCCGGACCGCGCGCTGTACATCTTCGGCCCGGAAGACGGCTCGCTGGATAAGGAAATTCGCGACTGGTGCGAAGACGTGGTCTACATCCCGACCACCGGCTGCATGAACCTGGCCGCCACGGTCAACGTTGTGCTGTACGACCGTATGGCCAAGGGCCTCAATACCCGCTCGGGGCCGAAATTCCGCTGAGTTGCGGCTTATCCGATGGAACCGGCTGACCGTCCCGGCAGTCAGCTGACTATCCACTACTGAACCGACGCCTGGAGACAGATCATGAGCGAACTCAAACGCGTAGAGCGCATCGAATCCACCCCGTTCCAGACTCATACCGACCACAACGTTCAAGGTTGGGAACGCATCGGCTCCCTGGCCGGTGGCGTCTTGATGGTGGGCAAGGGTCTGCGTCGCGGCGGCATCTTCGGCTTGATTCAAGTGGCCATCGGTGGTGTCGCCCTGGCACGCGGCATCACTGGCCATAGCTCGGCGAAAAGCCTGCTGGAAAAAAGTCGTCAGGACATGAACAACGTGCGGGCGAAAATCCAGCGCGCCGGTGAAGAGTTGAGCCAGTTGAAGGCCAATGCCGAGGCGGCGACCAAAACCGCGACGGTGACGGGTAATGATTCGTTGAAATCGCCGAAGGCCGGGGTTTGATCCGGATCGTGTAGTGAGTTTGAAGGCCCTTTCGCGAGCAGGCTCGCTCCCACATTTGATCCGTGTTATGCACAAACCCATGTGGGAACGAGCCTGCTCGCGATGGCGGTATTACTGAAGCAACCCGGTATCAAGCACTCTGGAGGAGTCGCCAATCACGCTCTCCGAGAGCTGAACAAATTCCTTGGTATCCAGACTCCCCAGCCGCATCGCCCCGCGCAGTACATCATCCAGCGATCGCTTGTTACGAGTCTTCAGGCGAATCTCGCGATCCAGCTCCTGCATCAACACCACCGCTTTGGAAATCTGCGCCGGGCTGGCCTGCTCGCCGCGCAAGGTGGTGACTTTCTGACTGTCCTTCGCCAATCGTCCCTGCAAACTCTGGTAGCGCTCATCACTGATGCCACCCGCACGTCGCACCAGTTCGATGGCGTAATACTCGGCGAAACCTTCACTGATCCAGTCGCTGCGCTGCCGGTCGTTGATCCGCCCGAACAGCTGCGCCAACTCGCGCACCAGTGCACTGCTGCCGCTTTCGCTGACCAGCGGCAAGCGGCTGTTGAGGTAGATCGACTCGTGCGCGGCGAGACTGCCACGCCACATCGGATCATTGGCGCCGACGATCAGCAGCTTGGTGGGATGACGAGGGAACACGGCTTGCACTTGCGGCCATACAAACGTCAACAGGGTCAGCACATCCATACGCCGCATGCCCTGGCCTTGAGGCGAAGCCACGGTGACTTCGGTTTCCCCCAGGCGAGTGCGGCGGCTGCCCAGGTGACCGGCGAGCATCCAGCCGGTGGGCCGGTCGAACAAGCGGGAGACGTTGTCGATGCGGAACTTGTTCCTGCCGATTCGCGGCCAGGCGGTTTCCACGCTTTTCCAGCCGTTGGGCAACTCGAATTCAAGGCGTGACACCAATTCGATACCGTCTTGCTGGTCAAGCCTGGCGGCAGGTACCAGATCGTCACCGCGCAGTAACGCCCAGGTCGGGGTCATGCGTGTATCGAAGCTGCCGCTCTTGCGGCCTTGGCTGATGCGTACACGGTAGGTCAGGCTGGCCTGGTCGGCAGCTGGATGCCAGACACCTCGGGCCTGCTTGCCCGGTGTCAGTTGCCACTGGCCGTCGGCCTTGAAATCGCTGTAATGGCTGCCATCGCCAAGGTTGAAATCCAGACTGCGGACCGCCGAGCCTTGCGCGAGCGTGAGGCGCACTTCAGCCTGGTCGCTTTGCGGCAACAGGCGTACGTGGTAATCCAGATCGACCTTTTTCGCCGCCCATACGGGCGAACTCAAGGTCAGTAGCCCAACGACCAACGCCCGCCGCCATCCCCCAGCCATACACACTCCTTGGTGCAACATTCACTCGCTGGACGATCAACCCGCCCGGAAAATCAGATGGTCTTCCCAGTCATCTTCGGGGACGCTGCCTTCGGCGAGCATGCGTCCGGACTGGGAAATGCGTTCGTGATGCACGGCATCTCGATCACCGCACACCAGGTGATGCCACAGCGGCAAGTCCTTGCCCTCGCTGACCAGACGATAACCGCAGGTCGGTGGCAGCCACTTGAATTCGTCGGCCTTGCCAGGGGTGAGCTGGATGCAATCGGGCACCGAGTCGCGACGGTTCGGGTAATCGCTGCACTGGCAAGTTTTCAGATCCAGCAGTTTGCAGGCTATTCGCGTGTAATAGACGCTGTTGTCGTCTTCATCTTCGAGTTTTTGCAGGCAGCACAGGCCACAACCGTCGCACAGCGATTCCCATTCCTCTTGATCCAGTTGATCGAGGGTTTTGCGTATCCAGAACGGTTCGACTTTGGCGGCCATGGCTCAAGCATCAACATCAGGTGGTGAAAAGGCCGCCAGTCTAGTGCCCGCGGCCGCGCGGGCCAAGCACTGGCGACTACCGGTAGATCGGGGCTTGTCAGTTTTGGCGTCGCCAAGTAGCTTTGCCAGTCGCAAGGAGCCCTACCCAAGTGCCATTAACGCTCGACCGCGTTGCATGACGGTGAACCGCCACGGCTCTCGACAGACCTCATCGCTCAGCTCAACTGCGCCCGCAGGTTCAGACGTCCCTCACTTTCAAACGTAGCAAGGAATCTCTTGATGAGTGCAAACCCACGCGTTGCCGATTACGCCATCCACCCTCAGTTCACCGATCGCTGGTCGCCCCGCGCCTTCACCGGCGAAACCATCCCGGAAGAAACCCTGTTGAGCTTCTTCGAAGCCGCACGCTGGGCGCCTTCGGCGTATAACTCGCAGCCTTGGCGCTTTCTCTATGCACGTCGCGACACGCCGAACTGGGAGCGTTACCTGGGCCTGCTGAACGAGTTCAACCGCAGCTGGGCGCAACACGCCTCGGCACTGGTGATCGTGATCTCGAAGACCACCTTCGCGGTGCCTGGCGCCACCGAAGAAACCCCGGCCCTGTGGCACACCTTCGACACCGGATCGGCCTGGGGTCACCTGGCGCTGCAAGCGAGCATCAGCGGCTGGCACACCCACGGCATGGCCGGTTTCGATCAGGAACTGACCCGCAAGGAGCTGAACATTCCAGAGGGCTACGCCCTGCACGCCGCCGTGGCGATCGGCAAACTGGGTGACAAGGCCACCCTAGCCGAGTACCTGCAAGCCCGTGAAGAGCCAAGCCCGCGTCGTCCGCTGAGCGAACTCGCTGCCGAGGGCGATTTCGCCCTCTAACCGACGCTGAAAACCAATGTGGGAGCGAGCCTGCTCGCGAAAGCAGAGTGTCAGTCACCCTAATCATCGACTGA
>NZ_JBSVWS010000300.1:0-3830 GCF_054071155.1 Pseudomonas sp. SDO5532_S415
TGGCCGATGGCGGCGGGCCCACGGAGCAGGACCGGAGCGAGGGCATGCCGAGCCTAGGCGAGGCACCGAACGAAAGGGGCAAGAGCCCTTGGTTACTTGGGGCTCTTCCAAGTGACCCGCTGTAAGAGCGGAACCCTAAGTAGCCGTTACCTGAATAACGGATATATCCCCGATTCATAGATTCATTAATCTATAGTGTTTCATAAATGAGAAACATGCACTTCATCGCTTTATATGACGCACTGGATCCAAAAAACTAGCGCACCACAACACCTGTTCTACACTGCGAAAAGTTGCACGCAATCATTCTCATTTCCAAAGAGGAAGTGGTTTTGCACATTGCGCGGTGTGTCTTCTACTCACCTTCGGCAACACCCAGGCGAACTACCCCGTAGTTCCTCGCCACGCCCACGAAGGTCGCGATCATGCCCAGAGCTTTCAGCGTCCGCCCTTTTGCATTCTGCGCGAGCGTCGTTGCCCTTGCGCTGACCGGTTGCGCGACACAGCATTCCGCTGAACCCGCCTCTCAACCGCTGCGCCAGAACCCCGAGTTCACCTACGACGCCGGCGGCGTGACCCGTGCCACGCTGACGGCGGCCGAACAGCAGGTCAACGTCGGCAATGAGCGCTATGTGTCCCTGGTGTTCAACGGCGATTACGATTCGCCACTGATTCGAACCCGCCCCGGCGGGACCATGGCGATCCGTCTGGATAACCGCATGGACGAGATCACCAACCTGCATTTCCATGGCATGCAGGTGTCGCCCCTGGATGAAGGCGACAATATTTTCCGCGTGACCCAGCCTCATCAGGTGGGCGAATACAACGTCAAGTTGCCGATGCAGCACAGCCCCGGCGCCTACTGGTATCACAGCCATTTCCATGGCGGCTCCCAGCGTCAGGTGTCGGCCGGGATTGCCGGGCCGATCCTGGTCGATGGCATGCTCGACCCCTTCCCCGAACTCAAGGGCATCAAGGAGCAAGTGCTGGTCCTGCGTAATTTCCAGAAAACCCTGACCGGCAAAGTCGCCAGCGAAATCATCACCAGCGCCCCGTCGATTCGCACGATCAATGGCCAGGAAGTGCCCACCATCGACATCAAGCCCGGAGAAACCCAGCTCTGGCATTTCATCAACATCGCCGCCAACCAGTACTTCCGGATTCGCATCAACGACCAGTCGATGCAGGTGCTGTCCCGCGACGGCAATACCGTGACCCGCCGCGTTGATACGGACCAGGTGCTGATCGGACCATCGGCGCGTTTCAGCGTGTTGGTGGTCGGGCCACCGGCCGGCTCCTACGTCGTCGAAACCGGCTCGGGCAATACCGGGCCGGCGGGCGATGACTACCCGGGGGCCAAGCTGGCGGTCCTGCGCTCCAGCGGTGCGCAGGTCGCGACGCGGCAGATCACCAGCGCCTATCCACCGGCCGAGGACCTCAGCAAGATCGCGGTGAACAAGACCCGGCAGTTCGCCTTCCAGGATTCGGACACTGACTCCAATGCGTTCTTGATCAATGGCACCCGCTTCGAACTGGACCGGGTCAACACCACGGTCAAGCTCGGTGACGTGGAAGAGTGGCGGCTGTTCAACCCGTCCCAGGAACTGCACCAGTTTCATATTCACCAAGTGGATTTCCAGGTCACCGAACTCAACGGCAAACCGGTGCAGTTCAGCGGCTATCGGGACAATGTGTTCATTCCCGCCACGGGTTCGATCACCGTGCGCATTCCGTTTCGCGATCCGGTGATCCTCGGCAAGTTCGTCTACCACTGCCACATCCTCGAACACGAGGACGGCGGCATGATGCAGGCGATCCAGGTGGTCAAGCCCGAGGACTACGAGCAGGCCGTCAAGCTCGAACCCCTGGGCGGGCTGTACGGTGAAAACAACCAGTTGTGCTCCTGGCTGCGCAACACCGGACAGGACCCGAAAGCGTCCAGCCCGATGACGACGTTGATCAAATAAGGGTGGGCGCGATATGAACAACTATCGCCTGGCAATGTTGTTGATGGGATCGGTGTGCGGTGTCGAAGCGACCCTGGCCGATGACGGTCAGTACCCCAACGTCGGCATGGATTACGACGCGACCTTTCAATATGACCACGTGCATGCCGACGTGCCCCAGGGCGGCAATCGCAACAGCACCGATGCCTACCCGGACATCAACACCACTTTTTACTTTCGCTTCACCCACGACCAGCAGATTCAGCTGTCCACCGAGATCAATCCCATCGACGGGCCGGAGCCGGGTCAAAAACGTTTTTTCGAAGACGTGGGGCTGGTGATCAACGACCTGAACTATTACCAGAACAACGCCAACTCAGCGTTCTCGGTCGGCAAGTACCATGTGCCGTTCGGTCGCGCGCAGGACCAGGCGCCGGGCCTCTACACCGAGGATTTCGTCAGCACCTACGACCTCGACGGCATGCTCGGCGGCACGGTGGCGTATCGTTTTTTCGACCAGAAGCTGGGCATGATCGAGCCCAACCTGAGCCTGTACACCGCAGACAATTCGTTTCTCGGTCGCCCCTATCTGCGCCATGGCGAAAAACTGCAACGCAGCGACGGCGGTCCCTCGAACACCGGCAAACTCGACTCCTACGCGGTGACGGTGAACTGGATTGCAATCCCGGCAGTGCCTTATCTGGAGATGCAGGCCGGCTACATGTTCAACAAGAAGGCCGAGGACCAGACGCAACCCAGTCCGCCTGGCGAAGACGACGAAACCATCAAGATCGCCTCCGCCCGCTACATCTGGGCTTATGAACCGAGTACGGATCTTGAGCCGACGCTGGCCGGGCGCTACTTCGATATCGTGCCCTTCGTCGAATTCGCCGATGTCGACAATGAAGACGGCATCAAGGGCAACGACACCCGTTACCTGACCACCTCGCTGACCTTCGATTTCGGTGACTGGGCCCTGGGCGCGACCCGGACAGACAAGCATCGCGAATCGACGGGGGGTGCGGATCGCCAGGATTACCTCAACGAGCTGAGCCTGACCTACAACATCACCGGTCAGATCACGCTCGGGCTGTCCGCCGGCACTCAGAAACAGGACGGTCAAATGTCGGAGCTGGTGGGCCTGGCGCTGACCTATTCGGGAGGGTATTGAGCAATGAAATGGCTAATGGCGCTGCTTCTGGCGGCAATGGCAGCCAGTACGCCAGCCGCGCCCCGTAACGATATCGGCGGGCCGTTCCAGTTGACCAATCAGAATGGCCAGCGCGTCACCGAACGCAGTTTTGGCGAACCGGCGTTGCTGTACTTCGGCTTCATGACCTGCCCCGCCATTTGCCCCACGGACCTGGCGAAAATGGCCCGCATCAGTCGGCAACTGCAACAGCAGCAAGGCATCACGGTGCGACCGATCTTCGTCACCATCGACCCGGAACGTGACACGCCGAAAAAGCTGAAGGCGTACGTGAACTACTTCGCCAGCGACTTCGTTGGTTTGACCGGCTCGGCGCAAGAGATCGCCCGCATCACCGACGCCTACCATGTGTATTACAAGAAAGTGCCGACCGGCGATCAACCAGGGCAGTACATGATGGACCACTCGACAATTCTGTTCCTGCTCGACAGCCAGGGCCGCTACCTAAAACATTTCGGGCGCGGACTGGATGAAAAGGACATCGAGAAACAGGTGGTTGCTGCATTGGCGGACGCAGCGGCCGGACGCTGAAAGCAAATTCCTGAACATCACAACCTAATGTGGGCCTGCTCGCGAAAAGCGGTGGGTCATTCAACATTGATGTCGTCTGGCACGACGTCTTCGCGAGCAGGCTCGCTCCCACACTGATCATCTGTCGAAGCAAAAATACATGC
>NZ_JBSVWS010000301.1:0-3801 GCF_054071155.1 Pseudomonas sp. SDO5532_S415
CAAAAATGGGGACTGCTATGCAGTCCAGCGGGAGCAAGCTCCCTCGCCACGGGTTCAGTGTCACACTTAAGTGAACAGCCTTACCTTACTCAAGGCTTTTACGTCGTTACCTTGTCACGCACGCACCAGTCATTGCCAGCGCCCTTGACGGGAAAAGGTACGTCAATTTCCACTCCTTCTCTGTTTATCCGCAGACGCTCCGCCCGCGCCTCCGCAAGTTCCCGGGCCGTGATCGGCACCATTATAAAACCGCCAATCTCGCCGCAGGACTCGCTGATAATCGCTGCGGCAACTACGTTATCCATCGTGATGCGCCCCATCGCAGGTGAGAACTGCTGGGAATAATGGGTGAGGATTTCTCCCGATAGATCCTCTACACGGTAAAGACCACTCGTTGAAAGGGAACCCGCAGCCGAAACGGAAGGCACCAGCAAACGCACTGTATCAGGATGCCTCAGTTGTCCGATAAACGGGCCAATGATGGTTTCCAGACTCTGATTACGATCGTTCAACGCTTGGGTTATACGTTGATTCAACTCAGGGTCAGGAATATCGACAATCGCTGCCACTGGCTCCAGTAACAGTTGTAATGGTGTATCCCCCTGCGTGACACGTTGCCACCACTGCGTACCTTGCCGGTCCAGCAAGTAACCTGCCAAAGCGCCTATCAGGTAGCTTTCGCCATCAGCCGGAGTATCTGCAGCATTGGGAGAACGCGCCATGACAGCGGTATTCCAGGCCTGAGATTGATCAACAGCGCCGGTAGCGACCATCTCGGCAAGCACTTCAACGTACTTGGCGCTTCCTTCAATGATGTCGTTATCGTGAATCTCCACCGCCTCTCGCGCATACTCAGTCCGCCAACGGTCATACCAGTAGCGGGCCTTGCCTAATTCCTCGACCCCACCCCTCACGGCAGCATGCAAGGCTTCAATCAAATGCTTTCGATACTGCCGGGGGGGTATCTGGATTGGAAAACGCTCGGCACGCGACCCGTCATTCATTGGCCAGTTTTGCTGGCCATAAAAATGAAACGCCTCATGGGTTGCCAATAAAAACAATTCAGGGACTGCCGCCGGTTGCGTGATCAGCTTTTGCATTTCCACCTCCGGTAAAGCTGTCCCTATCCCCATGTAGACAGTTGGGCGCCCATTCCACGAAAGCTTCTCGTATTTTCCGAAGTCCGATGGCAAGCCCAGTGCCTCGACCGGCTCCGGCGCGATTGCACGATAACCCTTTGCATCTACCAGCCAGGCATTGACACCGTCGTAAACAAGCACTTGAAGATCAGCAAAGAACCCGGTCTGTTCTTTCATTTCTTCCAGCGTCGCCAATTCAGGCCAGGACGCTGCGCTGGCAGTCGCCATCCGTTCAATGTAGTCACTGTGGCTGAGGGTTTTCTGTTGTGTGAAGGTACAACCCGCAATCCCTAGCGTCAGGCTGAACACTGCAAAGGTTTTGAAAAGCCTCATCGTTAATTCTTTTCCTTGATAAGCCTGTGTGAGAATCAACTCTCGAAAACACAGACGACCGCCGGGTTCGGGAGTACGGCTTGTGCCCTCCTGCTGAGAGCTGAATCTAGAACAGACCACTCAAGCTGTATTGACGGACGGTTCCTGCAATCAAGTCGGAAACCAGAGTTCTGCCGATGGAAAAAAACCTCAAAGAACGTGCAGCTTGAAAAAAGCGTCCTACATTGATGGCGTTTTTTTTATTCGATGAAAAAGGCGGCCTTGGAGTCGCCTTTTTTGGGATGCAGCAATCGCTACGCAATGACCGGTTCGGTAGGTTTTCAGCTCAGATTCCCGCAGAAAATCGCCTGGTGACCATCGGCCGGGCTTTCACGCACCACCAACGCATAGCCCCCCGCTCGAAGAGTCTCGACCGGTACGGGTGCGCTTTTCCAGAAATATTGCATGGACGCTTGCGAATAGAACCGCGCATTCGGGCCGTCATTCATGTCGTAGGCGGGTTTGGCACCCAGACTTCCACAGCTTCCCGGGTAGATGTAGGCCTGCAAACGACCTGGTAATGCGCTACCCATGGATTCTCCACTGACAGCAAACCAGAACACGGTTGTTTGCCCGTCGGGCATCATGATTGGCCGGGCGATATTCCCGGCATTGATGGAAGTAGCGTTCAGGGGAACGTTGGTGACCTGGCGATCAGGCACTGTCGAACACCCGGAGATCGTCCCAGCCGCTACCACCAACGCCAGCGAAGATACGATTTTCATCGTGATACTCCCGCTTTGTAAGGACGCGTTGAAGTGATCCCCCTGTAGATTTTAGCTATCGCGCAAAAGCCGGTATTTCTTCGGATGATCGGTCGCTTGTGATGTGCGAGAAAACAAGCACGCTATCGAACAAGATGTAAGTAAATGTATCATCAGCCCCTGATATTTTGATTCGACGGACATCGGCGAACGGCACGCTCGCTCGTCACTCATTCCGCAACGGAATGACTGCTATCACTCCAATCTCTCTTCCGCCGTTTTGATCAGGCCATTAGCCTGCGCGCATTCCCTTTTGTTCAGCGAGATACGTTATGAATCCAGCGACTCAGGTGCCCCACGGCACCGCCACAATGACCCGAGGCATGGTGCTGCTGTTCGCCTTCTGTTGCGGCGCGATCGTGGCCAACATCTACTACGCGCAGCCGATCATCGGCCTGATCGCGCCGGACGTCGGCCTGACCAGCACCCTGGCCAGCTTCATCGTTTCGCTGACCCAGATCGGTTATGCGCTTGGCCTGTTCTTTCTGGTGCCGTTGGGGGATTTGCTGGAGAACCGCCGCTTGATGATCATCACCACGGTGGTGGCGATTGCCAGTCTGTTGGGCGCTGCATTCACCGATCAGCCGAATGTCTTTTTGTTGATTTCGCTGCTGGTGGGCTTCAGTTCGGTGTCGGTACAGATCCTGATTCCGCTGGCCGCGCATCTGGCACCTGAAGAATCTCGCGGTCGCGTGGTCGGCGGGATCATGGGTGGTTTGCTGCTGGGGATTCTGTTGGCGAGACCGGTGTCCAGCGTGGTCGCTGACCACCTCGGCTGGCGGGCGATGTTTGTGATCGCGGCGCTGCTGATGGCGGCGATCAGTATCGTGCTGGCCGTGACCATTCCCAAGCGCCAACCTGATCACAGTGCGTCGTATGGTCAGTTGCTCGGCTCGCTCTGGACACTGTTGCGCCAGCAACCGGTTCTGCGTCAGCGCGCGTTTTACCAAGGCTGCATGTTCGCCACGTTCAGCCTGTTCTGGACCGCGGTGCCGCTGGAGCTGGCGCGCAATCATGGCTTGTCGCAATCGCAGATCGCGATTTTCGCCCTGGTCGGTGCCATTGGTGCCATCGCTGCGCCCATCGCCGGTCGACTCGCAGACGCCGGCCACACCCGCATCGCGTCCTTGCTGGCGCTGCTGTTCGCCAGCCTGAGCTTCCTGCCGGCGTTCATCCATCCGGTCTACAGCGTTATCGGCCTGGCCGTGACCGGGGTGGTACTGGATTTCTGCGTGCAGATGAACATGGTCCTCGGCCAACGCGCGGTCTACGCCCTCGACGCCAAAAGCCGCAGCCGCCTGAATGCGCTGTACATGACCAGCATCTTTATCGGCGGTGCGTTTGGTTCCTCTGTGGCCAGCGCAGTGTATGAACATGGCGGCTGGTTCTGGATCGTGATTGTCGGCAGTGCGTTTCCGTTGGTGGCGCTGGTGCGGTTTTTGAGTGTTTCGGAGAAGCGTTCGCTGGCTACCGCGTAACCCCTCAAAAGCTTCGCGGGCAAGCCACGCTCCCACAGGGTTAGTGAA
>NZ_JBSVWS010000302.1:0-3728 GCF_054071155.1 Pseudomonas sp. SDO5532_S415
CACAGTTGAAATGCATTTCCCTGTGGGAGCGAGCCTGCTCGCGAAGCTTCAAGAAATCAGCCGCCAAACGCATCCTTGAGGAAACCGGGGGCGATGTATCGCTGGTAATGCGCCTCGGACAGCAGAAAAAACTCCCGATCAATGGCATCGCGCAATTCAGGCAGGTTCCAATCGCGGAACTCCGGCAACAAAACCATCCCGTAGGCTTCCAGATTATTGATCACCCGCGCGCCCCGGGCGATCAATTGGTAGGCCCAGCAATAGGCCGACTGATGCGGCACGAAGCGGATCTTGCGCTGCTCCAGCTGGGTTCTGAGCAGTGACGCATCGAAAATCTCGACCTTGGCCGCCATCACCTGGGACAACAGCTGCTCCAGGCGCAGCCATACCGCACGTTTTTCTTCTTCGTTGTAACCGTTCCAGTGAATCACTTCATGGTGGAAACGCTTGCAGCCACGGCACACCAGGTCACCGTAGACAGTGGAGCAAAGGCCGACGCAGGGGGTCTTGATGGTCTGATTGGGCATAGGTAGGCAGAATACGAAAAAGCAAAACAGGCCGGCATGTTAGCCCTTTGTCCGGTATTGATCACCCCTCAAAGTTCAGCGCTTGAGGCTCTGTCGCACTCCGGAGGCTGTTCGCCACCAAAGTCCAATAGAGCCTGACTTACCTTTAATTTTTTTTTGCCGTAGAATCAGCCAGCCTTTTTAGGCGCCAATGTCCGTTAGAAGCTGTTTTCAAAGCGTCACGAGCACAGTCGTTCCTTCAGAGCGGTGTTGGCGGAGGTTTTTTCCAGCGGGGAAGAATCCGACGCCAACCCTCATCAGCTCCCGTTCTGCAGGCGTAAAACTTTGAAAGCAGCTTCTGTAAGGAATTGTCGGTAATTCTGGCTAAGTGGCTCACAACGCCATGCAGCGCATGAGTACGGCAATTTCGGGATGAGCGTCCCGGACACCCATTTGGGACCACTGATGAGGGTAATAACTGTGCTTGAAGCCTACCGCAAACATATCGAAGAGCGTGCAGCACTGGGTATCGTTCCCCAGCCGCTTAACGCCGAACAAACTGCAGGCCTGGTCGAGCTGCTGAAAAATCCCCCGGCTGGCGAAGAAGCTTTCCTCGTTGACCTGATCACCAATCGCGTTCCACCTGGAGTGGACGAAGCCGCCTATGTCAAGGCCGGCTTCCTGTCCGCCATCGCCAAAGGCGAAGCCAAATCCCCCCTGATCGACAAGAAGCGCGCGGTTGAACTGCTCGGCACCATGCAGGGCGGCTACAACATCGTGACCCTGGTGAACCTGCTGGACGACGCCGAACTGGCGCCAGTGGCCGCCGAAGAACTCAAGCACACCCTGCTGATGTTCGATGCCTTCCACGACGTGGCTGAAAAAGCCAAGAACGGCAACGTTCACGCCAAAGGCGTACTGCAATCCTGGGCTGACGGCGAATGGTTCGTGAAGCGCCCTACCCTGGCCGACAAGATCAGCCTGCGCGTCTTCAAGGTGACTGGCGAGACCAACACCGACGACCTGTCCCCTGCTCCTGATGCCTGGTCCCGCCCGGACATCCCGCTGCACGCCCTGGCCATGCTGAAAATGGCTCGCGACGGCATCGTGCCTGACGCACAAGGCGTCACCGGTCCGATGAAGCAGATCGAAGAAATGCGCAACGCCGGCTTCCCGATCGCCTACGTCGGCGACGTGGTCGGTACCGGTTCTTCGCGTAAATCGGCCACCAACTCGGTGCTGTGGTTCTTCGGCGACGACGTTCCTTACGTGCCGAACAAGCGTGCCGGCGGTTTCTGCTTCGGCAGCAAGATCGCTCCAATCTTCTACAACACCATGGAAGATGCCGGCGCACTGCCAATCGAATTCGACGTCTCCAACATGCACATGGGCGACGTGATCGACCTGTACCCGCATGCTGGCAAAGTCTGCAAGCACGGCACCGACGAAGTCCTGACCACCTTCGAAATGAAGACTCCGGTCCTGTTGGACGAAGTTCGCGCCGGCGGCCGTATTCCGCTGATCATCGGCCGTGGTCTGACCGAGAAGGCTCGCGCCGAACTGGGTCTGCCACCTTCCGACCTGTTCAAGAAGCCTGAAGCACCGGCTGAAAGCACCAAGGGCTACACCCTGGCGCAGAAAATGGTCGGCAAGGCTTGCGGCGTGACCGGCATCCGTCCGGGCACCTACTGCGAACCGAAGATGACCACCGTGGGCTCCCAGGACACCACCGGTCCGATGACCCGTGACGAACTGAAAGACCTGGCGTGCCTGGGCTTCTCGACCGATCTGGTGATGCAGTCCTTCTGCCACACCGCGGCCTATCCAAAGCCGATCGACGTGACCACCCACCACACCCTGCCTGACTTCATCATGACCCGTGGCGGCGTTTCCCTGCGTCCGGGCGACGGCATCATCCACTCGTGGCTCAACCGCATGCTGCTGCCGGACACTGTCGGCACCGGTGGTGACTCCCACACCCGTTTCCCGATCGGTATCTCGTTCCCGGCCGGTTCCGGCCTGGTCGCCTTCGCCGCCGCCACCGGCGTCATGCCGCTGGACATGCCTGAGTCGATCCTGGTCCGCTTCAAGGGCAAACTGCAACCAGGCGTCACCCTGCGTGACCTGGTTCATGCCATCCCTTACTACGCGATCCAGAAAGGCCTGCTGACCGTCGAGAAGAAAGGCAAGAAGAACGCCTTCTCCGGCCGCATCCTGGAGATCGAAGGTCTGGAAACCCTGACCGTCGAGCAAGCCTTCGAACTGTCCGACGCCTCGGCCGAACGTTCGGCTGCCGGTTGCACCATCAAGCTGTCCAAAGAGTCGATCGCCGAATACCTGAAGTCGAACATCACCCTGCTGCGCTGGATGATCGGCGAAGGCTACGGCGATGCCCGTACCCTGGAACGTCGCGCTCAAGCGATGGAAGCCTGGCTGGCCAACCCTGAGCTGCTGGAAGCGGACAAGGACGCCGAGTACGCCGAAGTCATCGAGATCGACCTGGCCGACGTCAAGGAGCCTGTGCTCTGCGCGCCGAACGACCCGGACGACGCTCGTCTGCTCTCCAGCGTTGCTGGCGAGAAGATCGACGAAGTGTTCATCGGTTCGTGCATGACCAACATCGGTCACTTCCGCGCTGCCGGTAAACTGCTGGATCAGGTCAAGGGTCAGCTGCCAACCCGTCTGTGGCTGTCGCCGCCGACCAAGATGGACGCTCACCAGCTGACCGAAGAAGGCTACTACGGCATCTACGGCAAGGCCGGCGCTCGCATGGAAATGCCAGGCTGCTCGCTGTGCATGGGTAACCAGGCACGTGTAGAGCCGAACTCGACTGTCGTGTCGACGTCGACCCGTAACTTCCCGAACCGTCTGGGTGACGGCGCGAATGTCTACCTGGCTTCGGCCGAGCTGGCGTCCGTGGCGTCCATCCTGGGTCGCCTGCCGACCGTCGAGGAGTACATGGAATACGCTGGCAAGATCGACAGCATGGCGGCCGATGTCTACCGCTACCTGTCCTTCGACCAGATCGCCGAGTTCCGTGAAGCGGCTGCGAACGCCAACATCCCGGTCGTTCAAGCCTAACGCTGCAACGCAATAAAAAACGCCGCCCATCGTGAGATGAGCGGCGTTTTTTATTGCCTGGAGTATTGAGAGGCCAACTGCCCCGATTCACTTGAAACCGAGGCGCCCCATTCGCGAGCAGGCTCGCTCCCACAGATACTG
>NZ_JBSVWS010000303.1:0-3681 GCF_054071155.1 Pseudomonas sp. SDO5532_S415
GGCTGCGAAGCGGCCCCAAAGAGGCATTGCGGCTGGACAATTTTTTAGGGCCGCTGCGCGCCCCAGCGGGAGCAAGCTCCCTCGCCACAGGTATTCATTGCCCATGGCATTCGATTACTGTGGCTGTAGCTCTTCAATCATCCGCAAACAATGGTTCAACCCCGGCGAAACATCGCCCACCCGTCGGCTGAGAATGATCGGCGAGGTCGCGTTGTCTTCCAGCAGTGGCGTGAAGCCGATGTCGTCGCGGTGCAGCAATTGCACCGAGGCCGGCACCAGCGTGACCCCGATCCCGGCCCCCACCAGACCGATCGCCGTTTGCAGCTCATTGGTCCATTGCGCCACGTGGATGCTCACGCCATAGGATTCGAACAGGGCGATCACATGGTCTGCATAGCTGGGGCGTGGATTGCCGGGGTAGAGCACGAAGGGTTCCCGGGCCAGGTCGCGCAGGCTGATGGGCCCGGCCAGCAGAGGGTGTCCGGCGGGCAGGGCGGCGACCAGGCGATCTTCGGTCAGGACTGTCTGGACAATCGCGGGGTCGTCGATGCGGATCCGGCCGAAGCCGATATCGATGCGTCCGGCCTTGAGCGCTTGTACCTGTTGCAAGGTGGTCATTTCCGACAGCCCCAGCTCCAGCTCCAGTGACTCGCCGCTGCGCAAGCGGCGGATCAGTTCCGGTAGTACGCCGTACAGCGTCGACGGTGCGAAACCGATGCCCAGCCAGGTCTTTTCCCCCAGGCCGATGCGCCGCGTGTTGTCGCAAACCTTGTTCAGTTGTTCGAGCAGGGCGGTGGAGTGTTCATGGAAAAACCGCCCGGCATCCGTCAGCTTCAGCGGCCGACCGCGCTCCAGCAGCATCACCCCCAATTCGTCCTCCAGTTGCTGGATCTGCCGGCTCAGGGGCGGCTGGGCGATGTGCAGCAACTCGGCGGCGCGAGTGAAGTTGAGGGTTTGAGCCAATACCTGGAAGTAACGCAGGTGACGCAGTTCCATGGAGCCTCCAGTCGTAGATCGATTGCATACCTTAAAGGTATCAAGTCAGACCAATTCTATATTGGCATCGAGAAAAAAGCCGTACGAGAATCGATTCCAGAACTCCAAGAACCTGATGGGTATCGAAATGCTTGCAACTGCCATTGAATCGATCGAGACGATCATCGTCGATCTGCCAACCATCCGCCCGCACAAGCTGGCGATGCACACCATGCAGAACCAGACCCTGGTGATCATTCGCGTGCGGTGCGCCGATGGCATCGAAGGTATCGGCGAGTCCACCACCATCGGTGGCCTGGCTTACGGCAATGAAAGCCCTGACAGCATCAAGACCAACATCGACACACACTTCGCGCCGCTGTTGATCGGCCAGGACAGCGGCAATGTCAACGCGGCGATGCTGCGCCTGGAACGCAGCATCCGTGGCAACACCTTCGCCAAGTCCGGTATCGAAACCGCGCTGCTCGACGCCCAGGGCAAGCGCCTTGGTGTGCCGGTCAGCGAGTTGCTCGGCGGCCGTGTTCGCGATGCGTTGCCGGTGGCCTGGACCCTGGCCAGTGGCGATACCCAGAAGGACATCGCCGAAGCGGAAAAAATGCTCGACCTGCGCCGCCACCGCATCTTCAAACTGAAAATCGGTGCCGGCGAGGTCAACCGCGACCTGGCCCACGTCATTGCCATCAAGAAAGCCCTGGGCGATCGCGCCAGCGTACGGGTCGATGTCAATCAGGCCTGGGACGAAGCGGTGGCGCTGCGAGCCTGCCGAATACTTGGCACCAATGGCATCGACCTGATCGAACAGCCGATTTCGCGCAATAACCGTGCCGGCATGGCGCGCCTGAATACCATGAGCCCGGCGCCGATCATGGCCGACGAGTCCATCGAGTGCGTGGAAGATGCGTTCAACCTGGCCCGCGAAGGCGCGGCATCGGTGTTCGCCCTGAAGATCGCCAAAAATGGTGGCCCGCGCGCTGTGCTGCGTACTGCCGCTATCGCCGAAGCGGCCGGCATCGGCCTGTATGGCGGGACCATGCTCGAAGGCGGCATTGGCACCATGGCCTCGGCCCATGCCTTTGTGACCCTGAACAAACTGGCGTGGGACACCGAACTGTTCGGCCCGCTGCTGCTGACTGAAGACATTCTCGGCGAACCGCTGGTGTATCGCGATTTCGAGCTGCATGTGCCGAAAGCCCCGGGGCTGGGCCTGAGCCTGGATGAAGAACGCCTGGCGTTTTTCCGCCGCGACAAGACATCCACTGCCATTCATCAAGCCTGAGGAGAGCATTATGCTGTTCCACGTAAAGATGACCGTGAATTTGCCGGTCGACATGAACCCCGAACGCGCCGCGCAGCTCAAGGCCGACGAAAAAGCCCTGGCCCAGCGCCTGCAGGACCAAGGCAAGTGGCGTCACCTGTGGCGTATCGCCGGCCTGTACGCCAATTACAGCGTGTTCGATGTCGACAGCGTCCAGGAACTGCACGATTTGCTCATGCAATTGCCGCTGTATCCGTACATGGCGATCGAAGTCACCGCGATGTGCCGGCATCCTTCGTCCATTCGCGAGGATGACCGCTGAACCCAGCCTGTTCAGTTCGCTATGCCAATAATTACAAGATGAGGAACCGATAAAATGAACGTCAAGATTTCCCACACTGCCGAAGTCCAGAAATTTCTCGAAGAAGCCAGCGGCCTGCTGAACGATGCCGGCGATCCACGGACCAAAGCGCTGGTCTACCGCATCCTGCGTGATTCGGTGAACATCATCGAAGACCTCGCCGTGACCCCGGAAGAGTTCTGGAAAGCGGTCAACTACCTCAACGTGCTGGGTGCACGCCAGGAGGCCGGGCTGGTAGTGGCCGGGCTGGGCCTGGAACATTACCTCGACCTGCTGATGGATGCCGAAGACGAACAGGCCGGCAAATCCGGCGGTACCCCGCGCACCATCGAAGGCCCGCTGTACGTGGCCGGTGCGCCGCTGTCCCAAGGTGAAGCGCGTCTGGACGATGGCGTCGATCCGGGTGTGACCCTGTTCATGCAAGGCCGCGTATTCAACACCGCTGGCGAACCCTTGGCCGGCGCCGTGGTGGATGTCTGGCACGCCAACACCGGTGGCACCTATTCGTACTTCGATACCACGCAATCGGAATTCAACCTGCGCCGCCGTATCGTCACCGATGCCGAAGGCCGCTACCGTTTCCGCAGCATCGTGCCGTCGGGCTACGGCTGCCCGCCGGACGGTCCGACCCAGCAACTGCTCGATCAACTGGGCCGTCACGGCCAGCGCCCGGCGCACATCCACTTCTTCATTTCCGCGCCGGACCATCGCCACCTGACCACCCAGATCAACCTGGATGGTGATCAGTACCTGCACGACGATTTCGCCTACGCCACCCGCGATGAACTGATTGCGAAAATCACCTTCAGCGAAGACCAGGCGCGTGCAGCGGCGCACGGTGTCAGCGGTCGCTTTGCCGAAATCGACTTCGACTTCACCCTGCAGTCGTCGGCCCAGCCTGAAGAGCAGCAGCGCCACGAGCGGGTTCGTGCACTGGAGGACTGATCGCCTCTAACTGCGCAACCTTGGTGGGAGCGAGCCTGCTCGCGAAGGGGGAGTCAGCTTCAACATCGATGTTGACTGGCACACCGCTTTCGCGAGAAGGCTCGCTCCCACATTCGATCGCGTT